>NZ_JBPQTL010000166.1:0-6144 GCF_051386295.1 Micromonospora sp. URMC 105
CGGCGGCGTGGGGCGGGCTGGTGGGGTGCTCGCGAGGGGTGCTCACCCGCTCATAATCACCCGATCACGGTTAACGCAAAATGAACTCCGGCGGGTCGGCTCAGGCCATCGTCGGCAATGTCACCCGGACGACCTCGCCGTCCGGACCGAGCTCCACCCGTAGCCGCTGCCCGAGGCGGAGCAGTCGCAGCCCGGAGGCGTCGAAGGCGGGCGCCGGGAAGGCCAGCTCGGTGCCGTCGTCCAGGAGCAGCACGCCCGTGCGGGTCTGCGCGTCGAAGGTCGCCACCGTGCCCTGCATGCCAGCACCGTACCCCGGGGGCCGGTCAGCGGGTCGCGGTGAGCGCGGCGGTGCGGGGCCCCAGCCCGAGGTGCCGCGCCGCGGCCAGGTCGGCCGCGGTGTCCACGTCGCGGCGCAGCGAGGGCCACCGCCCGGCCAGCGGCAGTGCCCCGCTCGCCGCGTGCGCCGCCGCCGAACCGACCCCGAACCGGGGCTCCAGCGGCACGCCGGGCGGTGCGGTGAGCAGCACGGTGCCGCTGCCCGGGGCGTCGGCCACGAAACGGCGTACCCCCGGATCGTCGGCGGCGGCCCGCAGCGCCGCCGCCAGCTCGGCCGGGCGCAGCGCCGGCAGGTCGGCGGTGAGCCCCGCCACCCAGGCCTCCGGGGCGGCGGCCGCGGCGCCGCGCCGGAACGCGGCGTTCAACCCGGCCTCCGGCTCGTCCGGCACGATCCGGGCGCCCGCCGCGCCGAGCAGCTGCGCCGCCCGCTCGTCGCCGGTGACCACCAGGACCTCGGTGACCGCGGGGCAGGCCCGCACCGCGCGGACCGTGTCGGCCGCCAGCGCCAGCGCCAGCTCCTCGTGGGGTACGGCCGGCAGCGCCCCCCGCAGCCGGCTCTTCGCCGCCCCCAGGTGCTTCACCGGCACCACCACGGTCCACCTCGGCTGACCCACGCGACAATCCTGCCAGCGTCGACGGGGCCACCCGCACTGGCCGTACCCGGGGCGAGCAGGCATGATTTCCGCTGCGGGCCGCGCCGGGTGGGTGCGGCGCGCGGGTCGGGGCGACGAGGAGGCAGGGTGTGACACGGCGCAGGCTGGGTTTCTGGCGACGTTTCGCCGTGGCGCTGGTCAAGCCCGTGATGCTGGTCTGGACCCGGCGCACCTGGCACGGCGCCGAGCAGCTACGCCGCGACGGCGGCATCATCATCGTGCCCAACCACATCTCGCACGCCGACCCGCTGGTCTCCGCGCACTTCATCTACGAGGCCGGGCGCTGGCCGCAGTACCTCGGCAAGGCCAGCGTGTTCCGGGTGCCGGTGATCGGGTGGATCCTGCACCGCTGCCGGCAGATCCCGGTGGAACGCGGCACCGCCGACGCGGTCAAGTCGCTGGACAAGCTGATCGCCGCGCTCGACGCCGGTGGCGCGGTGGTGATCTACCCCGAGGGCACCATCACCCGCGAGCCGGAGCTGTGGCCGATGAAGGGCAAGACCGGGGCGGCCCGGCTGGCGCTGGCCACCGGCGCGCCGGTCATCCCGATGGCGATGTGGGGCCCGGAGAAGCTGTTCGACCCGCGGAACAACCGCTTCGGCCTGCGGCCCCGCATCCCGGTGACCGTGGTCGCCGGCGAGCCGGTCGACCTCAGCCGGTGGGCGGGCGCCACCCCGAGCCGAGTGGTGCTGGAAGAGATGACCGAAGAGATCATGCTGAGCCTGCGCGACCTGCTCGCCGGCATCCGGGGCGGCACACCGCCCCCGCTGTGGGAACGTCCCGCCCGTCTGCGTACTCCCGAGGTGACCGAATGAGCGAGCGAGTCAGGCAGCTCAGCGCGTCGATGTCCGATGGCGCTGCCGAGCGACGGGAGGCGACGGCATGAGCGGGCACGTGGCGGTGCTGGGGGCCGGTTCCTGGGGGACCGCCTTCGCCAAGATCCTCGCCGACGCCGGCCGGGACGTGACGATCTGGGCCCGGCGGGAGTCGGTGGCCGACGCGATCCGGGTCCACCGGCGCAACCCGGACTACCTGCCCGACCTGCGGCTGCCCGAGCGGGTCACCGCGACCGGCGAGGCCGCCAAGGCGATCTCCGGCGCCGAGCTGGTGGTGCTCTCGGTGCCCTCGCAGACGCTACGCGGCAACCTGGCCGACTGGGCCGGTCACCTCGCCCCGGACTCGACCCTGGTCTCCCTGATGAAGGGGATCGAGCTGGGCACCACCCGGCGGATGAGCCAGGTGATCGTCGAGACCGCCGGGGTCAGCCCGGACCGGGTGGTGGTGGTCTCCGGGCCGAACCTGGCCCCCGAGATCGCCGCCGAGCAGCCCGCCGCGACCGTGGTCGCCGGCACCGACGCCCGCCGCACCACGCTGGTGCAGTCCTCGATCCGGACGCCGTACTTCCGTCCGTACACCAACGACGACGTGATCGGCTGCGAGCTGGGCGGGGCGGTCAAGAACGTGATCGCCCTGGCGTACGGAATCGCCACCGCGATGGGGTTCGGCGACAACACCCGGGCGATGCTGATGACCCGGGGTCTCGCCGAGACCGCCCGGCTGGGCGTCGCGCTCGGCGCCGACCCGATCACCTTCGCCGGCCTGGCCGGCATGGGCGACCTGGTCGCCTCCTGCTCCTCGCCGCTGGCCCGCAACCGCACCTTCGGCGAGCACCTCGGCCGGGGAGAGACCCTGGAGCAGGCGCAGGCGGCGACCCGGCAGACCGCCGAGGGCGTGAAGAGCTGCCTGGCCATCCGGGACCTGGCCCGGGCGCACGGGGTCGAGATGCCGATCACCGAGCAGATCGAGCGGATCTGCCACGAGGGCATGGACCCGCGGCTCGCCGTGGACGCCCTGATGAGCCGCACCGCCAAGCCGGAGTCGTACGAGTGAGCGACGACGCGCCGCAGTGGCGGGACGGCACCCGCTGCGTCCGGGCCGGGCTGCCGGAGCCGGTGCCCGGGGACCCGTTCCTGCCCGGGCCGGTCTTCGCCGCGCCGTACCACCTCGACCCGTGGGAGGGGCCGGCCGCCGCGGCGAACGGCTACGGCCGGCCGGACAACCCCACCCGGCGGCTGCTGGAGTCGGCCATCGGGGAGCTGGAGGGGGGCGACTGCCGGGTCTTCGCCAGCGGGCAGGCCGCCATCACCGGGCTGCTGCTGGCGGTGCTGCGCCCGGGGGACACCGTGCTCCTGCCCGCCGACGGGTACTTCCCGGTGCGCGCCTTCGCCACCGCCGCCCTGGAGCGGATCGGGGTGCGGGTCGGATTCGTGCCGACCGTCGGGCCGTACCCGTCGTTGGAGGGCGTCCGGCTGCTGATGTTGGAGACCCCGGCGAACCCCGGCCTGGACGTGGTCGACATCGCCGCGCTCGCCCAGCGGACGCGGGCCGCCGGCACCCTGCTCGTGGTCGACAACACCACCGCCACCCCGCTCGGGCAGCGCCCGCTGGACCTCGGCGCCGACCTGGTGGTCGCCTCCGGCACGAAGGCGCTGACCGGGCACTCCGACCTGCTCCTGGGCTACGTGGCGGCCCGCTCGGCCGAGTTGCTGGAGACCCTGACCGCCTGGCGCACCACCACCGGCGCGGTGCCCGGGGCCTTCGACGCCTGGCTGGCGCACCGGTCGCTGGCCACCCTCGACCTGCGGCTGGCCCGGCAGTCGGCCAACGCGGCGGCGGTGGCCGAGCTGCTCGCCGGGCGGGCCGACGTGACCGGGCTGCGCTGGCCGGGGCGGCCGGAGGACCCGGCGTACCCGGTGGCGTCGACGCAGATGCGGCGGATGCCCGGCGTGGTCTCCTTCGACCTCGGTGACGCCGCCCGGGTGAGCCGGTTCGTCGACGCCGCCCGGCTGGTCGCCGCCGCGACGTCCTTCGGTGGTTTGCACACCACCGCCGACCGGCGGGCGCAGTGGGGCGACGACACCACGCCGGGCTTCGTCCGGCTCTCCTGCGGGGTGGAGGACACCGCCGATCTGGTGGCCGACATCGCCGCCGCGCTGGACGCCGCCGGGGCGGCCGGTCCGCTATCGTGATCACGGCCCGCACGGGTCCCCGACCGGAGGAGGTGAGTCCGATCCGCCAGACAGCAGGAACGGCGCTCCCCTCCGAGTCCCCGTCGCACCGCTAGGCGACGGCCGGGAGCGCCGACGAGCGTTCCCGAAAGGCATCCCATGGCACCGACCGCGTTCCGCCCCGACCGCCCCGCCCTCGTCTCGCGGCTGCGCGCCGCCGGCTGCGTCTACGCCGAGGACGAGGCGGAACTGCTCCTCGCCGCCGCCGACTCCGCCGAGACGCTGACCGCGCTCGCCGACCGCCGGGTCGCCGGCGTTCCCCTGGAACACCTGCTCGGCTGGGCCGAGTTCTGCGGCCTGCGGGTCGCCGTCGACCCCGGCGTCTTCGTGCCCCGCGCGCGTACCGCCCTGCTGGTGGAGGCCGCGGCGGCGGTCGCCGGGCCGGCGCCGGTGGTGGTCGACCTCTGCTGCGGCTCCGGCGGCACCACGCTCGCGCTCGCGGCCCGCCTCGCCCCGCGCCGGCTCGCCGCCGTGGACGTGGACCCGGCCGCGGTGGCCTGCGCCCGGCGCAACCTCGCCGGGCGGGACGTGCCGGTCCTGACCGGCGACCTGTACGACCCGCTCCCGCCGTCCTGGCGCGGCCGCCTCGACCTGGTGGTCGCCAACGCCCCGTACGTGCCCACCGAGGCGGTGGCGCTGCTGCCGGCCGAGGCGCGGCTGCACGAAGCGCCGGTGGCGCTGGACGGCGGCGCGGACGGGCTGGCCGTGCTGCGGCGGGTGGCGCGGGGCGCGGTGGAGTGGCTGGCGCCCGGCGGACACCTGGTGGTGGAGATCAGCGACCGCCAGGCGGAGGCGCTCTGCGCCTCGATGCGCGCGCTGGGCCTGGTGCCGGCGGTGGTGCGCGCCCCGGAGTGGGACGCCACCGCCGTCACCGCCCGCCGGCCGGTCTGAGCGGCCGGGTCCGGCCTTTGGGCTGAGTGGCCGGGCCCGGCGTCCGGGCTGAGCGGCCGGGCTCGTCGGGTGGCCCGGGTGGGATGGCCGTTCGCGGCATGGCGGGGGCGGAAAACGGGAACTAGCCTCGCCATCAGGTTCGCGTGGGAGGCGGTGGCGGGTGGGCGGCGAGGACGTGCCGGTGGTGGTCGGCCTGGACAACGGTGGCACGAGCGACAACGCCACCGTGCTCACCCTGGACGGGCGGTTCCTGGTCGACGGGCTGCTGGAGATCCCCAGCGAGGTCCAGGCCGGTCCGGAGGCGGCGATCGAGGCGCTGGCCCGCGCGCTGGACGGCGTGCTGGCGCACACCGGCGTACCGCGTGAGCTGGTGCGGGCGGTCGGGCTGGACACGCCGGGCCCGGCCAGCGCCACCGGCGTCATCTCGTCCCGGGGGTCGACCAACTTCGCCCAGCCGGCCTGGCACGGGTACGACGTGCGCGGCGCGCTGGAGCGGCGGCTCGGCCTGCCGGTGGTCTACCACAACGACGGCAACGCGGCCGCGCTCTACGCCCACCACGTCCACTTCGGAGCGGACGCGATGACCCGCTCCTCGGTGTCGGCGATCGTCGGCACCGGGCTCGGCGGCGGGGTGGTGGAGAACGGCCGGGTGGTCACCGGTGCGGCCGGGATGGCCGGCGAGTTCGGGCACGTGCACATCCCGCTGACCGGCCTGCTCGCCCCCGGCCAGCCGGAGCCGACCTGCGCCTGCGGCTTCGTGGGGGACGCCGAGAGCATCGCCTCGCTGACCGGGATCCGGCGCAGCCTGCTGCCGTACTGGCTGACCCGCCACCCCGGTCACCCGCTCGCCGCCGAGCCGGTCGAGCGGGCCGCCAAGCTGCTGCGCGGGTACGCCGAGCGGGGCGACGAGCTGGCCCGGGAGGTCTTCGCCCAGCAGGCGGCGGCGCTCGGCCGGCTGTTCACCATCGCGGCCAACTTCACCGACCCGCACGCGTACTTCGTGGGGGGCGGCGTGGTGGAGGCGGCGCCGGAGTTCCGGGAGTGGTTCCTCGCCACCGTGCGCGCGCACACCGTGCTTCGCGCCGAGCAGGCCGCGATCGCCACCTTCGCCCTGGTCCCGGATCGCGACATGGCCGGCGCCCGGGGCGTGGCCATCGCCGCCCTGGAGAGCCTCCGCGCCACCCCGCCCCTGACCC
>NZ_JBPQTL010000167.1:0-6143 GCF_051386295.1 Micromonospora sp. URMC 105
GGGTGTGGGTGGGCGTCGTTCCGGCGGGGCGGCGCAGGCGGCCAGCGGCAGGACGGCGACCAGGGCGCCGGTGACGATCAGCCGGCGGGGCGGGGTGCGGTGCGGTGCGTCAGGCGGCACGGACCGGTCCTCAGGGGGAGCGAGCCTCGACGGCGTCGGATCGTGGCGGCCGGGAGGGGGTGGCCGAGCCCATCGTAGGAGGATCCGGCGGCGCGGTGAAGGTCAGCGCAGCACCCGGTGCCCGGCCCGTTCCAGCGCGACGGTGGCCGCCCGCAGGCGTACCGCGGGGACCAGCACGTGGTCGGTGTCGTAGGTGGAGAAGGCGACCACGCTGACCCGGGCCTCGGCGAGCGGGTCGACCAGGGAGGCGAGGGTGCCGGAGACCGCGAGGTCGAGTGGGCCGACCACGCGCAGGCACCGCCAGTCGGTCTCCACCTCCGCCTCGGCGGGCGCCCGTGCGGCGGGGCAGATGACCGAGATCCCGTCGGCGGTCCAGCTCACTGTGACCACGTCCGCGACGCCCGGCTCGGCCCAGAGGGCGGGGGGCAGAGGGGTGCCGGCGGCCAGCCGGCACACGGCGTACTCCCCCGGGAGCAGGGCGACATCGAGCATGAGGGCACCTTACGGTGTCGGCGACTGTCGGCCCCAGCATCGCGGCGTGCGGCGCATGCCACATCTCACCCGCAGGTCAGACCTCGGAGAAGAAGGTGAGCGAGCCGGCCACCGCGCCGGTGGCGAGCACCGGGGTGGAGATGGCGTCGACCGTGGCGTCGGGGGCGTCCTCGCCGGCGGCCTGGATCCGCAGCAGGCCCCGGGCGAGCCGGCCGGAGTGCAGCGCGAGCAACGGCGGGATCTTGTCGGTGTCCTGCTCGGTCAGCTCGCCCCGGGCCGCGGTGAAGTCGAGCAGCCGCAGCCGGCCCTCCAGCAGCGGCAGGCCCACCACGTCCTCGGGGGCGCCGAGGCAGAGCAGGCGGCAGCCGGACGACGAGATGGCCACGACCCGGGTGTCCGAGTCGATCAGCAGGCAGGGCTCGTCGGCGTGGGAGACCGTGGCGGACCATTGCCCGACGTTGTCGGACTCCTGCTCGGTCGGTGTCCGCGACTCGGGCGCGAACACTTCGGAGAGCGAGAGTTCGACGTGGGCCACCGAGCCTCCTATGTACACCGACGGTCTGTCCACGCTAGCCGGTCGTCGCGACGGTCGCTGTACCGCGCTGCTGCCACCGGCCGCCGGTGACGATCGGATGCCCGGAACGACCGGGCGGCCGGCGACGGCGCGGACCTTAGGTGACCTCGGTGAACACTGGGCCGCGTGGCGTCGTCGGTGACGTTACCGGCGGGCGGCCGGCTTGTCAGCGGCCGTTCGGCCCTCGTCGTACCACCGGTAGTCGGCGGCGGGACGGTACGTGCCGTTGAGCCACGTCTGCGGCTGCTGCGCGACCCGGGACAGCTTCTCGGCGGTGGCCGGACTGATCCGGTTGCCCCCGGCCACGAGGAGCCGGTCCAGCTCCCGGTGGGTCGCCATGAGGCAGTCCTTCGGCAGGCCGTACACGCTGATGACGCCGGAGCCGACGAAGGTCAGCACCGGCGTCACCGGGATCGGCAGGCCGACCGCGTCGGAGAGCGCCTTGCTCGCCCGCTTGGCGTCGCGCCGGGCCTCGGCCACGTACGGCGGCCGCTTGCCGTTGATCTGGACCACGTCCCCGGCGACCAGCACCCGGGCGCGCCCGTGGTCGGCGATGCTCACCGCGAAGAGCCCGCTCGGGCCGATGGCGAGGAAGCCGGCCCGGTCGTCCTGGCCGCGGTCGAGCAGCACGTCCGCGACGTCGGTGCGCGGCCACTCGATGACGTGCCAGGCGGGGCCCAGGTGGTCGAGCTGGCCGAGCGCGCGGGCCCCGGCGGCCTCCAGCCGGCGCGCGCCCCGCTCCGCCCGGCGGCGGCGGGCCCACTCCAGCGGGGTCGGGCGGGCCGGCTCCAGCGCCGACGGCGCCTCGGCCCGGGGGTGCGGCACCGTCACGGGCGGCAGTGCCCGGGTGGGTACGGCTCGACGAGCGGGAAAGACAGTCATCGCGACCTCCGGCAAAAGGTCCCTCGAAGTTATGTCCTCACTACCCTACGTCGCCATCCGGGGGGTACGGCAAGTTGGAGCGCCGGAATGAGTGCGGATGAATGCCATATTCATCCACACTTCTTTCCATGAACACTCTTCGCGCCTGCCCTACGCTGCGAGGGTGACCCACTACGTGGACAGCGAGGTCGGTCGGCTCGGCACGGTGCTGCTGCACCGCCCGGGACCCGAGCTGGCCCGGCTCACCCCCCGCAACAACGACTCATTGCTCTTCGACGCTATCCCATGGGTGGGACGGGCGCAGGAGGAGCACGACGCCTTCGCGGCGGCGCTGCGCGAACGCGGCGTGGAGGTGCTCTACCTCGCCACCCTGCTCGCCGAGACCCTGGCCGTCCCCGACGCGCGCGCCGAACTGACCGAGCAGGTGCTCCGCTCGCCACGGCTGGGCGACACCCTGCGCCGCCGGGTCACCGACCACCTCGCCTACCTCGACCCGGCGGCGCTCGCGGACGTGCTCATCGCCGGGCTCGCCCACGAGGAGGTGCGGGTCAGCCCGGAGCGCCCCGGCGGACTGGTGTGGACGCTGATGGACCGGCACGACTTCGTCATCGATCCGCTGCCCAACCTGCTCTTCACCCGCGACTCGTCACTGTGGATCGGCGGCCGGGTCGGTGTCACCAGCCTCGCCATGCCGGCCCGTCGGCGGGAGACCACGCTGACCGACGCGATCTACCGCCACCATCCGCGCTTCGTCGGCACCGAGTTCGTCTACCACCCGGAGCTGGAGCACCTGGAGGGCGGCGACGTGCTGCTGCTCGCCCCCGGCGTGCTCGCGGTCGGGGTGGGCGAGCGGACCACCCCGGCGGGCGCGGAACGGCTGGCCCGGCAGGTCTTCGCCGCCGGGCTGGCGCACACCATCCTGGTGGTGCCGATCGCCCAGGAACGCGCCACCATGCACCTCGACACCGTCTGCACCATGGTCGACGTCGACGCCGTGCTGATGTACCCGAACATCGCCAGCAGCCTCTCGGCGTACACCGTGATCGCCGGGCCGGACGGCGAGCCGCAGGTGGACGGGCCGGCGCCGTTCCTGCGCGCCGCCGCCGACGCGATGGACCTCGACCAGCTGAGGGTGATCGACACCGGGCTGGACCCGGTCACCGCCGAACGCGAGCAGTGGGACGACGGCAACAACACCCTCGCCCTGGCACCCCGGCTCTGCGTCGGTTACGAGCGCAACACCGAGACGAATGCTCAGCTCGAACGGGCCGGCATCGAGGTCATCCCGATCGCCGGTTCCGAACTGGGCTCCGGCCGGGGCGGCCCCCGCTGCATGTCCTGCCCGCTGGTCCGCCAACCACTGCGCCCCGCCTGACCGCGAGGCGGGCGGGCGGGGCGGACGCGGAGAAGGCGGCGGCCCCCGGGGTCAGCGCAGGGTGAGCTGGCGGCCGAGCAGGCCCTGGCGGGCGCGCCGTCCGGCGGCGTCCAGCGGCTCCTTCTCCTCCAGCATCTCGGCGTACCGCTCGGCGAAGGCGGTCACCGGGGCCTCCCAGTCGGCGGCCGGGACGTCCTCGGGCAGGTCCCAGACCGGCACCAGCCGACCGTGCGCGCGGAACATGCCGGCGAACCGGGTGCCCTCGCCCAGGGTCAGGGTCCCGGCGGCGGAGAGCCGGGACAGCGCGTCCAGGGCGGTGTCCTCGTCCTCCGGCAGCACCCAGCGCACGTGGGCCTTCTCCGGCACCTGGCACCAGTACGCGGCCCGGGCGGCGTCGAGCCGTACGGTCGGGTAGATCGCGGCGTTCGCCCGCTCCAGCGAGGCCTGCACCGTCGGGTCGTCGGCCGCGCCCGGGTCGAGCCAGAACTCGAAGCCGTCGTGCATGGTGACCTCCAGCGGGCCGTCCACCAGCACGTCCTGCAGGCGCGGGCCGGGGCCCGGCAGCGGCGGCACGGTCACCTGGCCGCCCGGCTCGGTACGCAGCGCGCAGAGCAGCGCCTCGGCCAGGTCGCGGGAGACGTCACCGGACTGCTGGTGGCGCTGCAGCCCGATGAAGACCCGCCCGTCCGGCTTGGTCATTGCCGGGGCGGCCATCGGCAGCACGGTGGCGAGGGTGACCGGGCGGTCGCCGTACTCCTCGACCAGCTCCGGGGTGAGCCGCAGCGGCGCGGAGGCGGCCGGCACCAGCTCGCGCAGGGCGATCCACTCCGGTTCGTCCGTCAGCCCCTCGAAGGGGCGCGGGACGAAGATGTCGCGGACCTTCTCCCGACGGGGGGTCGCTTCGACGGCGCGCTGGTTCTTTCGACGCTTGCTCACGGCGAGACAGCCTAGAGGCCGGACCGGGACGGCGTGGGGAGGACCCGCCCCCGGGGACCGGTCACCGGGCGACGACCAGGTCGGACCGGGTCGAGCCGGCCGGGTCGAACTCCGCCCAGACGCTCTGGCCCAGGCCGTCGCGCTCGACGCCCCAGCGGCTGGCCAGGCCGGAGACGATGTGCAGGCCCCGGCCGTCGACCGCGTCCGGGCTGGCCGCCCGTAGCCGTGGACCGGCGGGCGCGCCGCCGTCGGTCACCCGGACCGACACGACGGGGCCGCCCGGTGTGGGCCGCAACCGCCAGGCCACCCGGACCACTCCGCCGGGCAGCGGGTCGGCGTGCCGGACCGCGTTGCCGACCAGCTCGGCCAGGACCGCCACCAGGTCGGCCAGCAGGACCGGGGGTACGACCTCGGCGAGCTCGTCGGCGAGCCGGTGCCGGGCCAGCCGCGCTCCGGTGGCGTGGTGGGGAACCACCACGCACCACGAACGCTCGACCGCGTACGCCGACACCCTTGCTCCTTCTTGCCCCGTCCCCCGGTGCCCCGGCGGGTCACGCCCGCGGCAGCCGCACCTCTGCGACCGTACCGCCGCCGTTCCTCGGCCGGAGGGATACCCATCCATTCTGCTGTTCAACGATCCGGCGGACGAGATAGAGACCGAGCCCCGCCCCGGGATAGCCGCGGCGGTCCCCGGACTCGCCCTGCCAGAACCGGTCGAAGGCCCGCTCCACGTGCTCGGGCCGGATGCCGATGCCCCGGTCGCTGACCCGGAACAGGACGGTCTGCCCGTCGGTGCCGGCGGTGACCTCGATCGGCGACTCCGGCGGCGAGTACTTGCCGGCGTTGGTGCTCAGCTCGGTCAGCACGGTGGCCATGCTGTGCCGGTCGCCGAGCGCCTTGGGCAGGTGGGCCGGCAGGTCGAGGACGAGTCGGTGGCGCAGGTCGGCGGGGAGGTCCGGCACCGTGGCGCGCAGCGCGTCGCCCAGGTCGAACGGGACGGCCGGCTCACCGGCGGACCGCCCGTCGATGGCCGAGGAGAGCAGCCGGTCGATCAGCCGGGCCAGTTCGTTGGCGCGCTGCCCGATGATCCGGGCGGCCTGCCGGCGGTCGGTGTCGGTCAGCGACTCCCAGTGGTCGGTGAGGGTGTCCGCGTACCCCTTGATAACGGTGACCGGGGTGCGCAGCTCGTGGCTGGTCACCGCGACGAAGAGGTCCCGCTCGGAGTCGCGGCGCTGCTGGTCGGTGATGTCGCGGAAGGTGACCACCCGCTGGGTGCCGGGCCCGGCCAGCTCCCCCGAGGTGATCCGCAGCCAGCGCCCGTCCGGCATCTGGTGGTCGAGCACCTGGCCGGACGGGGGAAGCGGGAAGGGCAGTGGCCGGTTCAGCGCCTCGGCGGAGGAACGGCCGGTCACCTGAGCGGCGGCCGGGTTCCAGAGCCGTACGTGCCCCTCCCGGTCCACCACGGCCAGGCCGTCGGCGAGCGCCGCGACCACCGGGCCGTCACCGTGCACCGGCAGGCCGCTCTGGTCGCCGTACATGTGCGCGATGCAGGCGGCGACGTAGCCGAGCACCGCCTGCCCCTCGGGGTCGGCGGAGTCCTCGCCGTCGGCGTAGAGGGCGTGCAGGCTGCCCACGGTGAGCCCGCCGATCTCGGCGCGAGCCGTGATCATGCGGCGCAGCCCCGGGTGGGGGGGGGGGGGGGGGGGGGGGGGGGGGGGGGGGGGGGGGGGGGGGGGGGGGGGGGGGGGGGGGGGGGGGGGGGGG
>NZ_JBPQTL010000168.1:0-6142 GCF_051386295.1 Micromonospora sp. URMC 105
GCCCCTTCCGGGGCGCACTTTCAAAGAAAGCGTGGCTATCCGACGAGGAATAGCCACGCTTTCTCTGTACCTGGGGGCGCTTCGTCGGGGGTCAGGGGGTGCGGCGGCGGCGGTGGAGGGCCAGGCCGGCGCTGACCGCGCCGGCGAGCAGGCCCGCCGCGGCGGTGGACGGTACGGCGATCTTGACCGCCCGTCGGCCGGTGCGGAAGTCCCGCACCTCCCAGCCCCGCTCGCGCGCCTGCCGCAGCAGGGTGCCGTCCGGGTTGATCGCCACCGCCCGCCCGACCGCGGTGAGCATCGGCAGGTCGTTGACCGAGTCGCTGTAGGCGGCGCAGCGGCCCAGGTCCAGCCCCTCGACCGCGGCGAGCTGGCCGACCGCCTCCGCCTTGGCCGGCCCGTGCATCAGGTCGCCGACCAGCCGCCCGGTGTACGCCCCGTCGACCACCTCGGCCACCGTGCCGATCGCGCCGGTCAGGCCGAGCCGGGTGGCGATCACCCGGCCGATCTCCACCGGGGCGGCGCTGACCAGCCACACCCGCTCGCCGGCGTCGAGGTGCCGCTGGGCGAGCCGGCGCGTACCGGCCCAGATCCGGGGGGCCATCAGCTCGTCGAAGATCTCCTCGGCGAGGCGCTCGACGTCGTCCACCCGCCAGCCCTCGATGAAGGCCAGGGCGGCCTCCTTGGCCTGCGACATGTCGACGGCGTTCTCGGTGGCGAGCAGCCGGAAGCGCGCCTGCTGCCAGGCGAACCGGGCCAGGTCGCCGGTGGTGAAGTACTTGCGGGCGGCCAGCCCGCGGGCGAACCAGTAGATCGAGGCGCCCTGCATCATCGTGTTGTCCACGTCGAAGAAGGCCGCAGCGGTGGGATCGGGCTGCGCGGGGACGGGCGGAGTGACCTCGGCCTCGGCCCAGCCGGCGGTGTGCCCGTGGACGTCGGTACTGACCGTGACCTTGCGGCTGCGGGCCATCCGACCTCCCTGCGTACGACGACCGCTGCACCCCGAAGGGTAGTCGGAGGCCGGTTACGGGCGGCCGCCCCACGGTGCAACTGTGGCGTGAACGGCTCGTTCGCTCAGCGGTCGCTCGGGCAGGGCCCCGGGGCCGGGCCGAGCGCGTCGCTGCCGGCCGGCGCGGGCAGACCGCAGGCGATCGCGGCGCGCAGCGCGTCGGAGCGCTTGCGGATGGCGTCCAGCAGGGCCAGCGAGCGGCGGGTCCGGTCCCGCTCGCCGCGGCTGGCTCCGTCGAGCAGCCCGCCGACCGCCTTGCGCTGCCCGGTGACGAAGGTGTTCACCGCGTCCAGCCCGGCCGGGTCGGAGCGCTGGGCGGCGGTGGTGGTGAGCAGCCGTACGCCCTGGCGGGTGTCGGCGTCCATGTCGTCCAGCACCGCGCTGAACCCGGCCAGGTCGCCGTGGAGCGTGCCGGCCTCGTCCAGCCGGGTGCGGGCGAAGTCGAGGAAGAGCTGGCCGCGGCTGAGGTCCGAGCTGGCCAGCGCGAGCTGGGCGCGTTCGGTGGAGCGCTTCATGCCGTACAGAGCGTCGCCGGGAACGGCGTCCTCGCTGGCGGCGGAGATGCCCGACAGGGCGACGGCGCCGGCGGCGATCCCGACCAGGATGGCGCCCCGGGCGCGGACCTGGCGTGCGGTCACCGCGCCGAGCAGCGAGGTGCGCGGGGTGGCGTCGGTCGTGGCGGCCGGTGTCGTCGCGGCTGCCGTGCCCATGCCCTCCCGCTCCGCGGTCGCCACCAGCATGGCGCGGAGCCCGGTGCGGAACTCGGCGTCGACCTGGACGTCCGGCCGGTCGGCGACGAGCCGCTGACCGACCGCCACCAGGGCGGTGAGCCGGTCGTCGGCACGGGACCGGACGTGATGACGCCGGCCGCCGTTCGCCTCGTCGAGAAGCTGGGCGAAACGTGCGGCCCGACGACGGGAGAAGAGGTCACTGTCCACCGCAGGCACCCCCTCTCGCTGGTCACGGCCGGTCGGCCGCGGTGGTTCCCAGCGACCGGCGGCGGCGTACGCCGACGGACGAAGGTGTTGGCCGGCCGCGCTGCTCCGGACCGGATCGGTCCGGGGGCGCCGGGGCAACCACCGGTCGCACCCGGAGAAACGGTCCGCGACGGGCACCGGTTACGGGCCGACGGCTGCCGAAATCACGAAGAGTGATCGTCCTCACCGGGGGATCAGGGCTGGAAACCGTCCGGGAGCAGGCGGGCGAGGGCGCGGACGGCGCGGTACTGCAAGGCCTTGATCGCGCCCTCGTTCTTGCCCATGGCGCGGGCCGTCTCAGCCACCGAGAAGCCCTGGAGGAAGCGGAGCACGATGCACTCCTGCTGCTCCGGGTTGAGCTGCTTGACGGCGGTGAGCAGCGCGACGTTGGTGATGTGCTCCACCACCGCGGCCTCGGGGCTGCCCTCCGGGCCCCGGTCCTCCCGGTCGGCGTCGAGCACGTCGCCGGTGGTGACCTCCAGCCGGTAGCGGCCGGACTTGAAGTGGTCGGCGACCAGGTTGCGGGCGATGGTGACCAGCCACGCACCGAGGTCGCGGCCCTGCCAGGTGAAGCTGCCGATCCGCTTCAGGGCGCGCAGGAACGTGTCCGAGGTGAGGTCCTCCGCCAGTTGGCGGTTGCCGACCCGGAAGTAGACGAAGCGGAAGACCGTGTCGACGTACCGGTCGTAGATCAGCCCGAACGCCTCGGCCTCACCGGCCTGCGCGCGCTCCACCAGCGCCCAGACCTCGGTCGCCGGGTCGGACGGGTCGGGCCGGCTGGGAAAGCCGGTGGCCGGTGTCGTGGTGGCCGGGACCGCGGGCAGCACGGCGGTGTCGGCGGCGGGCACGGTCGGCAGCACGGCGGTCTCGGCACCGGACGGATCGGCCACCGCGGGCGGCTCGCCGGCCCGCCGGTTCTGCGCCGGCATGGTGGGGCGGGCCGGTGACGCGACCCGGCCACCGGCCGGTTTCGCGTTTCCGCCGGGTAGGGCCGGCCGGGCCGGAGCCTCGTTGTGCCGGTTGCGCGGCCGATCGCTGCCGTGCCCCGGGTCCAGTCGCTCGTTGGGCGACGTCCGGGGTGTCGGCCCGGTCAGGCCGGCGGGCCGTTCCGCGTAGCCGAAGGTGGTCACCGCGCCTCCCCGGTCCGCTCGCCGGCCGGACGGACGGCACGGCGACGCGCCGCCGTGGCGTCCGGTCCGCCCGGGGCGGGCAGGTCGGCGCGGGGGTGTGCCGAAGTACGGCAGACCCCCTTGAGGTGCTGGTCCAATGCGCTCACAGGCACGGGGGCCTCCTCGGGCTGAGGGGTGTCGACTCACGGCAAATGGGGTGAGCCGACCCGAGTGATGATAGGGCCAACGTCACCCGCGCGTGGCAAGTCCGTTACACAGGGCCAAAGTATTTCCCTCCTCGTCGCACCGATGGCGGACCGGTTGTCCGTCGTGTGCGGTTGACTTTCACGTCGTCTCTTGATCCCGAGTGGAAAGTCCTCGTCGGAGGTGAATTGCACCGCCGTCGGCGTGTCGGCGTGTCGCCCGCGGGGCGGCGTGCCCGTGGCGCAAGCGCGGCGTGCCCGTGGCGCAAGCATGGTCCGTCGGGGTGCTGCTGTGCCAGACTCAGCGACCGTGCAGGACGTCACCGACAGCTCCGCGCCCGACCTCGCCGACCGGCTCCGCCGGGCCGCCGCCGACCACGGCGACCGCCCCGCGTTGCACTGGCGCGAGACGACCCTGACCTGGTCCGAACTGGACGCCCGGGTGACCGCCGTGGCCCGGGCCCTGGCCGACGCCGTGCCGGTCGGCCGGGACGACGCCGTGCCGGGTGGCCCGGCCGGCGTGCCGGCGCGGGTGGCGATCGCCCTGCCCAACACACCGGACTTCGTGGTCGCCTACCTCGCCACGCTGCGCGCGGGCCTGGTCGCGGTGCCGGTCAACCCCGGCCTCACCGCCCGGGAGCTGCGGCACGTCCTGGCCGACTCCGGCGCGACGCTGCTCTGCGGCACCGAGGCCGTCCGGGACCGGGTGGCCGGTCTGACCGCCGACCTGCCGGCGCTCAGGGCGGTGCACACCGCCCTGCCCGAACAGGCGGGGGAGCTGCCGGCGCGCAGCGGCGGCGACCTCGCGGTGCTGCTCTACACCTCCGGCACCGAGGGGCGGCCCAAGGGCGCGATGCTGCCGCACCGGGCGCTGGCCGCCAACCAGGACCAAGTCGGCCGGATCTCCCCGCCGGTGGTCGGCGCCGACGACACCGTGCTGCTCGCGCTGCCGCTCTTCCACGCGTACGGGTTGAACACCGGGCTGGGGGCGGTGATCCACCACGGTGCGACCGGGGTGCTGGTCGACGAGCTCGGCCCCGACTGCGCGCTCGACGAGATCGCCCGGCACCGGGTCAGCGTGCTGGTCGGCGTACCGTCGATGTTCCTGGCCTGGTCCACGGCGGACGCCGGCGTGGTCGCGGCGGCGATGGCCTCGGTGCGGGTCGCGGTCTGCGGCGCGGCGCCGCTCGACCCGGCCACCGGCGCGCGCTTCACCGAGGTCACCGGTCATCCGGTGCACGTCGGGTACGGCCTGACCGAGACCGCGCCGGTGCTCACCTCCACCCTCGTCGGCGGCGAGCCGAAGCCCGGCTCGATCGGCCGGCCGCTGCCCGGCGTCGAGCTGCGCCTGGTCGGCGGCGACGGGACCGACCTGTGGCGCGACGGCGTCGCCGAGCCGGACGACGAGGCCGACGACGACCCCTGGCTCGTCGACCCCTCGCCCGGCACCGACCCCGGCCAGATCGTGGTACGCGGGGCGAACCTGTTCGCCGGCTACTGGCCGGACGGCCGGGGCGGCCCGGACGCGGACGGCTGGTGGGCCACCGGCGACGTCGCCTACGCCGACGACGACTCCGACCTCTTCCTGGTCGACCGGCTGGGCGAGCTGATCCTGGTCAACGGCTTCAACGTCTACCCGCGCGAGGTCGAACTGGTGCTCGACGCGCACCCGGGGGTGGCCGGCTCGGCCGTCCTGGGTGTGCCGCACCCGCGCACGGGTGAGACTGTGCGGGCGTACGTGGTGCCGGCGCCGGGTCGTCCGGTGACCGGGGAGGAGCTGCTCGCCCACTGCGCGCGTAACCTGGCCCGGTTCAAGTGCCCGACCGCCGTCGAGTTCGTCGACGAGCTGCCGTACTCGGTGATCGGGAAGGTACGCAAGACCCAGCTGCGGTCGGCGTCGTCCCCGGCGACGCCGCCCCGGCCCCGACGCTCGGAGGTCCCCGATGTCCAGTGACGCCCGGCTCACCCTGATCACCCGGCCCGGCTGCCACCTCTGCGAGGACGCCAAGGCCGCGCTGGACCGGGTGGTGGCCGTCACCGGCGACAAGTGGGTGGAGAAGGACGTCACCGGCGACGTCGAGCTGGAGCGCGACTACGGCGACCGGCTGCCGGTGGTGCTGCTCGACGGCAAGGAGCACGGCTACTGGCGGGTCGAGGAGGAGCGGCTGCTGCGGGACCTGACCACCCCGCAGCTCTGAGCAGGCGTCTAGGGTGCTGCGATGACCCCTGCGCGCGACCACCTGGTGTGGGACTGGAACGGCACCCTGCTCGACGACCTCAGCCTGGTGGTGGCGGCCACCAACGTGGCCTTCGCCAGCGCCGGCGGCCCGACGGTGACCGCCGACGAGCACCGGGTGCGCTTCCGCCGGCCGATCGTCGACTACTACGCGGAGATGCTCGGGCGGGCGATCGACGCCGAGGCGTTCGGGGCGCTCGACCGGATCTTCCACGACGCGTACCGGGGCGGGCTGACCAGCTGCGCACTGGCCGAGGACGCGCTGGCTGCGATCGCCGCCTGGCCGGGCAGCCAGTCGCTGCTCTCCATGTGGTTCCACGACGAGCTGGTGCCGACCGTGCACACGTACGGCCTGACCCCGCACTTCACCAGGGTGGACGGGCTGCGGGCCACGGTCGGCGGCGGCCACAAGGCCGAGTGGCTGGAGAAGCACCTGGCCGAGCTGGGCATCTCCGGTGACTCGGTGGTGCTCATCGGCGACTCGATCGACGACGCGCACGCCGCGGAGAGCGTCGGCGCCCGCTGCGTCCTCTACACCGGCGGCCTCTCCGACCCCGCCGCCCTGCGCGCCTAACCCCCGGACAAGCCCCGGTGATCATGAAGTTGGCGGC
>NZ_JBPQTL010000169.1:0-5957 GCF_051386295.1 Micromonospora sp. URMC 105
ACCGCCACCGGCGCCGAAGACCTCCATCCGCGAGCCGTCGGGCAGCTCCAGCCAGGCCATGTTCTCGATGACGCCGACCACCCGCTGGTGGGTCTGCAGGGCGATCGCGCCGGCCCGCTCGGCGACCTCCGCGGCCGCGGCCTGCGGGGTGGTCACCACCAGGATCTCGGCGTTGGGCAGCAGCTGGGCCACCGAGATGGCGATGTCGCCGGTGCCCGGCGGCAGGTCGAGCAGGAGGACGTCCAGGTCGCCCCAGTAGACGTCGCCGAGGAACTGCTGCAACGCCCGGTGCAGCATCGGGCCGCGCCACACCACGGCGGCGTTGCCCGGGGTGAACATGCCGATCGAGATCACCTTCACGCCGTGCGCCTGCGGCGGCATGATCATGTCCTCGACCCGGGTCGGGCGGCCGTCCGCGCCGAGCATCCGGGGCACCGAGTGGCCGTAGATGTCGGCGTCGACCACGCCGACCGAGAGGCCCCGGGCGGCCAGCGCGGCGGCGAGGTTGACCGTCACGCTGGACTTGCCGACGCCGCCCTTGCCGCTGGCCACCGCGTACACCCGGGTACGGGAGCCGGGCTGGGCGAACGGGATCACCGGCTCGTTGCTGTCGGCGCCGCCGCGCAGCTTCGTCTGGAGCTGCTGGCGCTGCTCGGGGCTCATCACGCCGAACTCGATCTCGACACCCGTGACGCCGGGGACCGCCCCCACGGCGGCGGTGATGTCGCTGCGCAGCTTGTCCTTTAGCGGGCAGCCGGCGACGGTGAGCAGCAGCTCGACGCGTACGACGCCGTCGTCGCCGACCACGGCGGAGTTGACCATGCCGAGGTCCGTGATCGGGCGGCGGATCTCCGGGTCGTTGACGGTGGCCAGGGCGGCCTGGATCGCGTCGGAGATGGTGCTGACGGGAGCTGACATGCCCGCAATGTTACGTCGGGGGTGATCCGTCGCCGCCGCCAGCGGGGCCGGTGTGAGCGAATCGATGGGGCCGGGCCGGTCGCGCCGGTCAGCCCTCCGGCCGGCCGTCGCGGGCGTAGTCGCCGTCCAGGTCGTCGCGGGGCTCGTCGAGGCCCTCGCCACCCCGGCGGACGGCCCGCTCCTGCTGCCGGCGTTCCAGCTTCTGGCGGCGCTGGGCCGCCTCGTCCAGTTCCTCGGCGAGCCGGGCCAGCTCGGAGCGGAGGAAGTCCCGGGTGGCCACCTCGCCCATGGCGATCCGCAGCGCGGCGATCTCCCGGGCCAGGTACTCCGTGTCGGCCTTCTGCATGGTGGCCCGCCGCCGGTCCTCCTCCAGCGCCACCCGGTCCCGGTCGGCCTGCCGGTTCTGCGCGAGCAGGATCAGCGGGGCCGCGTACGAGGCCTGCAACGACAGCATCAGGGTCAGGAAGGTGAAGGTGTACGGGTCGAAGCGCAGGTGCGCCGGGGCGAGGGTGTTCCAGGCGAACCAGAGCGCGATGACCACCGTCATGTAGACGATGAAGTTCGCCGTGCCCATGCCCCGGGCGATCCCCTCGGACCACCGGCCGAAGGCCTCCGGGTCGAACCGGGGCAGCTTGACGCCCCGGGGCTCGCGCGGCTGGTCCAGCCGCTCGGCCCGTCGCGACTCAGACATCGGCGTCGTCCGGCGGCAGCTCGGCGGTGGGGCTCGGGGCCGGTACGGCGTCCCGGTCCCGCCAGTCCGGAGGCAGCGACTGGTCGAGCACGTCGTCGACGGTGACCGCACCGACCAGCCGGTTGCTGCGGTCCACCACCGGCATCGCCACCAGGTCGTACGTGGCCATCCGGCGGGTGATCTCCGGCAGTGGGGTGGTCGGCCGCAGCGGGTCGATGTCGTTGACCACCACCCCGCCGAGCATGTCGGCCGGCGGCTCCCGCAGCAGCCGCTGGAAGTGCACCATGCCCAGGTAGCGGCCGGTCGGCGTGGTCATCGGCGCGCGGGTCACGAAGACCTGGGCGGCGACGGCCGGGGAGAGCTGCTCCTCGCGGATGCGGGCGAGCGCCTCGGCGACGGTGGCGTCCGGCGGCAGGATCACCGGCTCGGAGGTCATCACGCTGCCGGCCGTGCCAGAGGCGTAGCGCAGCAGCTGGCGGACCGGGTCGGCCTCGCCCGGCTCCATCAGGTCCAGCAGCACGTCCTGCTCCGGCGGAGGCAGCTCGTTGAGCAGGTCGGCGGCGTCGTCCGGATCCATCTCCTCCAGCACGTCGGCAGCGCGTTCCCGGTCCAGCGCGGCCAGGATCTCCACCTGGTCGTGCTCGGGCAGCTCGCTGAGCACGTCGGCGAGGCGCTCGTCGTCCAGTGCCGCGGCGACCTCGTTGCGCCGCGCGTCGGGCAGGTCCTGCAGGGCGTTGGCCAGGTCGGCGGGGCGCATGTCCTCCAGCACGGCGAGCAGGTTGGCCGTACCCCGGTTGTCGGCGAGCCCGCTCAGCCCGCGGACCCGGTCCCACTCGACCTGGTGCAGGTGGCCGCGGCGGGTGAGCCGGCCGGTCTGCTCGCGGACGGCGACGCGGGACAGCGACCACTCGCCACCCCGGCTGCACTCCATCGCCACGTCGACCACCGCGCCCGGCTGGCCCCCCGGTTCGAGCTGGACCCGCCGGTCCAGCAGCTCCTGGAGCACCAGTAGCTCGTTGGGGCGCTTCTCGAAGCGGCGCAGGTTGAGGGTGCCGCTGCCGAGCACGACCGCGTCCGCGTCGATGGCGGTGATCCGGTTGATGGACAGGAAGATCCGCCGGCGCATCGGCATCTCGGCGACCAGGCCCACCACCTCGGGCGGCCGCTGGGTCGGCCGGATCCGCGCCACCGCGTCGCGCACCCGACCCACCTGGTCGCCGTTCGGGTCGAAGACGGCGACTCCGGCGAGTCGGGCGATGTAGACCCGGTTCGGCGTGCTCACGGGCACCAGCCTAAGCGCCTAGTGTTTATCAACATGTCGACCTTGGCCTACGAGATCGTGGACGTCTTCACCGACCGCCCGTTCGCGGGCAACCCGCTGGCCGTGGTGTTCGGCGCCGAAGGGCTGGCCACCGAACAGATGCAGGCGCTCGCGCTGGAGTTCAACCTCTCGGAGACGGTGTTCGTGCTGCCACCGACGCAGGTCGGGGCCACCTATCGGGCCCGGATCTTCACCCCGGTCGAGGAGCTGCCCTTCGCCGGGCACCCGAGCGTCGGCGCGGCAGTCACCGCCAGCCGGCGCGGGATGTTCGGTGTGGGAAGTATCACCCAGGAGTGCGGCGCCGGGGTCCTGCCCATCGAGGTCGGCGACACCGGGGCCACCCTGACCGGCGGCACCCCGACCCTCGGGCCGGAGCTGGACCCCGAACCGCTGCTGGAGATGGCCGGCCTCACCGCCGACGACCACGCCGGCCCGGCGCCCCGGGTGGCCGGCTGCGGGCTGGAGTTCCCCTACCTGCCGGTCCGCCCGGACGCGGTGGCGCGCGCCAAGGTCAACGCGGCGGCGGCGGAGCGGTACGGCGTGGAGCATGTCAGCGTCTTCTCCTGGGACGCCGACGCGCAAACCGCGCACGCCCGCGTCTTCGTGCCCGGCCTCGGCGTGCCGGAGGACCCGGCCACCGGCTCGGCCGCCCTGGGCCTCGGCGTCTGGCTGGTCGCCAGCGGCCTGCTCCCCGGCGAGGGGCGCTCCACGTACGCGGTCCGCCAGGGCATCGAGATCCACCGCCCGTCGGCGCTGGCCTGCACGGTGACCGCGGCCGACGGGGCGGCGGTCGGCGCGACCGTCTCCGGTCAGGTGATGGCGGTGGCCCGGGGCGAGATCCTGGTCCCGCCGTTCGTCGGCTGACCCGGAGCCGGTGACCGCACGCCCCACGTACGAGAGGATGCCGGTGTGACGGACGAGGTGGACGCCCCCCGGTCGACGCCGCTGGTCGACGAGGCGATGAAGAAGGCCGCGGTGGCCTGGGTGAGCATCGGCGACGGCCCGGCGCTGGCCCTGTGGTGCGTACCGCTGGAGGGGTCGCTCTTCGTGGTCAGCGGGCCGGGCGAGCAGTCCGCGCCCGGGCTGGCCGAGGCGGCCGAGGCGCGGGTGACCCTGCGCGGCGACCACGGCGGGCGGATCGTGACCTGGCCGGCCCGGGTGACCCGGCTGACGCCGGGCACCGAGGAGTGGGAGACCTCCGCCCCGCTGGTGGCCGCGAAGCGGCTGAACGCCTCGGGCCCGACCGCCGACCTGGTGGCCCGCTGGGCGGCCGACGACTGCGCGCTGACCCGGCTCGTCCCGGCGGGCACACCGGACGCCGGTGCGGACCTGCCGAGCGGGTCACTGAACGAGGCGCCGCGCGACACTCCCGCCGTGCGGGCCACCCGCAAGCCGTTCCGGCTGCACAAGGTCCGCCGTCGGTGAACCGGCTCAGCAGCCCACCGGCACCCCGTCGACCAGCTCGACCACCTCGCTGAGCGAGCCGACGACCGGGCCGTCCCAGTCCGGCTCGGCGTCGAAGACCAGGTGCCCGGCCAGGTCGGGGGTGACCAGCCGCACGGCGGTCATCCCGGCCCGCTGCGCGCCGGTCAGCTCGCGGCTGCCGCCGTCGCCGACGTAGAGGCAGTCCGCCGGTCGTACGTCCAGCAGCCGGCAGGCGGCCAGGTAGAGCGCCCGGTCCGGCTTGCACCGGCCGACGTGGACGGAGAAGACCTGCGCGTCCAGCAGCGGGGCGACCGCCAGCTGCGGCAGGAACGCGGGCAGTTCGTGGGTGCAGTCGCTGACCACGCCGGTGCGCACCCCTCGGTGCCGCAGCGCGGCGAGGGCCGGCACGGCGTCCTCGCGCAGCCGGGTGTCGGCGCGTACCGCCCGGTGCCGGGAGGCCACTGCCGCCCGGACGGCGGCGTCGGAGGGGTGTACGCCGGCCTGCGCGCAGACCCAGCGCAGGGTCGCCTCGGCGTTGCCGTGCCGGCCGCTGGCCCGCTGGTAGAAGGTGCGGTCGAGCACCTCGGCGAGCGTGTCGACACCGCAGCCGAGCAGCTCGGCGGTGGTCTCGTGGGCGGAGCCGCGCTGGACGCAGCGGGTCAGGGTGCCGAAGAAGTCGAACAGCACCGTGCGGTACCTGGGCATGGAAGAGCGCCTCCGGACGTCGGGGGATCGCCGGCGCGGACGCGCATGATCGTAACGAAGCGTTGACGGAAAGTGGTGGCCGGAGTTGTGTGAGTATTGCTCTCCGTGTCTCCCAGCCCGCACCGCCCGACGGTGGATCCGCTGACCGTCGGCGTCCTCGCGCTCGCCGTCGCCGCCGTCTCCTCCTCCGCCCCGCTGATCGCCTTCGCCGCGGCCCCGGCGCTGGCCGTCGCGTTCTGGCGCAACCTGCTCTCGGTCGCGGTGCTCGGTCCGGTCTCGCTGGCCCGCCGCCGGGCCGAGTTCCGCGCGCTGACCGTCGGGGCGGGCCGGCGGGAGGGCTGGTACTGCGTGCTCTCCGGCGTGGCGCTCGCCGCCCACTTCGCCACCTGGATGCCGAGCGCGCAGCTCACCTCGGTCGCCGCGGCCACGGCGCTGGGCGCCACCCAGCCGGTCTGGCAGGGACTGATCGCCCGCTGGCAGGGCCGGCACCTGCCGTACGCCGTCTGGGCCGGCATCGCGGTGGCCGTGACCGGCGCGGTCCTCGCCACCGGCGCGGACGTCGCCGTCTCCGGGCGGGCCTTCGCCGGGGACCTGCTGGCGATCACCGGCGGAATGTTCGCCGCCGTCTACACCGCGTTCGGCGAACGTGCCCGGGCCACCATCAGCACCACCACCTACACCACCATCTGCTACGGGGTGTGCGCGCTGATCCTGCTGGTGGTGTGCCTGGTCGGCGGGGTGCCGCTGCGGGGCTACGACTCCGCCA
Organism: Micromonospora sp. URMC 105; assembly: GCF_051386295.1. Classification (NCBI taxonomy): domain Bacteria; kingdom Bacillati; phylum Actinomycetota; class Actinomycetes; order Micromonosporales; family Micromonosporaceae; genus Micromonospora; species Micromonospora sp. URMC 105. The sequence continues at coordinate 5,827 of NZ_JBPQTL010000169.1, forward strand.
CCTGGCTGGCGATCCTGGGCCTGGTCGTCGGCGCCCAGCTGCTCGGGCACTCGATGTTCAACCACGCCCTGCGCCGCGTCTCGGCCACCACGGTGAGCGTGCTGATCCTGCTCGAGGCGCCCGGCGCCGCC
>NZ_JBPQTL010000170.1:0-5186 GCF_051386295.1 Micromonospora sp. URMC 105
ACCGGCGCGGCCGGCGGCTGGGCGACCTGGTGGCCGGCACGATGGTGGTGCACACCCGCACCCAGCAACCCTGGCTGGGTGCCAGGCGCGGGTGGGGTCGGTGGAGGGCCAGAGTTCGGCCAGCCAGGGGTCGGGGTGGTCGGTGGGCGGGGACTGCGCGGCGACGGCGCGGCGGCCCTGGACCACGACGTAGCCGAGGAAGGCCAGCCAGACTGCGGCGCCGAGGCCGACGCGGAGCGGGATCGGCACGGGTGCCGGGGTGACGAAGGCTTCCAGCAGGGCGGCGACCGCGAAGAGCCCGACCAGGCCGACGGCGACCAGGATCGCCGAGCGGCCCGCCTCGGCGACGGCGCGGGCCCGGGTAAGGTGCACCGGGGGCGAGATCCACGCCCAGGCCGTACGCAGGCCCACCCCGGCGGCGACGAACACCCCGGTCAGTTCGAGCAGCCCGTGCGGGGTGATCAGTCCGAAGAAGACGTCGGCCCGGCCGTAGGAGACCATCACGCCGCCGACCACGCCGACGTTCAGCGCGTTCTGCCAGAGCAGGTAGAACACCGGCACGACCAGCACCCCGGACGCCAGGCACTGGGCGGCGATCCACGCGTTGTGGGTCCACAGGTGGAAGGCGAAGGTCGGCGCGGAGAACTCGGTGTAGTAGCCGGCGAAGCCGGACTCGACCAGGTCGGCCGCCGCCTCCGGGCCGATGAACGCCGCGGCGGTGTCGGGGTGGCCGGCGACGTACCAGATGAGGAAGCCGCTGAGCAGGCTGAACCCGGTCGCCACCGCGCACCACCAGGGCCAGGCGCGGTAGACGGCGCCCGGGAAGCCGACGGTGAGGAACCGGGTGACCGCGGACCAGGACGGACGGCGCCGCCCGGTCACCCGGGCCCGGGCCCGCAGCACCAGCTGGGAGAGGCGGCTCACCAGCCCCGGATCGGGTGAGCGGCTGCGCAGCGCGGACAGGTGGGTGGCGGCGCGCTGGTAGAGCGCCACCAGCTCGTCGACCTCGTCGGCGTCGAGCCGGCGCCGGTCGCAGAGCTGCTCCAGCCGCCGCCACTCGTTCTGGTGCTCGGCGACGTACGCGTCGAGATCCACTCGTCCTCCCCCGTCCGGCGCTCATAGTGTTCACTGTGCGGGTGAGAGCGCAACCACCGGTGCCCGCCGCGATCGGCGCGGCCGACCGGTCCCCGACGGGCGCCGACGCCGGCCTGGTCAGCGGTGAGGCCGTCGAGCTGGACGTGCGGGCGGCCCGGCTGGGTTCCCGGGTGCTGGCGCTGCTGCTGGACGTCACGGTCCAGCTGGTCCTGGTGCTGCTGCTCGCGATGGCGCTGGCGGGCCTGTCGCTCAACGCCCTGCCCGGCATGGACGGCGCCCTGCTGAACGCCCTGGCGACCGTCCTGCTGGTGCTGCTGCTGGTCGGCTACCCGGTGCTCTTCGAACGCTTCAACAACGGCCGTACCCCGGGCAAGATGGCCGTCGGGCTGCGCGTGGTCAGCGCCGACGGCGGCCCCGTCGGGGTGCGGCAGTCGCTGAGCCGGGCGCTGGTCGGGGTCGCGGTGGAGTGGCCCGGCCTGGTGCTGCCGCTGCTGAGCTGGGTGGCCGGCGTGGCGGCGATGCTCACCGACCGGCGCGGCCGGCGGCTGGGCGACCTGGTGGCCGGCACGATGGTGGTGCACACCCGCACCCAGCAACCCTGGCTGCCGGCGCCGATGATCGTCCCGCCACTCACCGGCTGGGCGGTCAACCTGGACCTGACCCGGCTGGACGACCCGCTGGCCCTGGCCGTGCGGCAGTACCTGACCCGGGCGCACCGGTTCGCCGAGCCGTCCCGGACCCTGCTCGGGCGGGCACTGTGGAGCGAGGTGGCCGCGGCGACGACGCCGCCACCGCCGCCCCGCGTACCGGAGGCGCTCCTGCTCGCCGCCGTGCTGGCCGAACGGAACCGGCGCGGGGCGCTGCGGCTGCGCCGGTCCCGTACGCTCACCGCCGGCCTCTGGCCCGAGCTGGCACCGGCTCCGGCCGCGCCCGCCGTACCCGTCGGAAAGAGCCCGGACCCCGCGCCGTCCGACGGTCTGCGCCCGGCGGTCCCGGCACCCCGGGCGACGCCGGCGCCCCCGGCCTGACCGGCGGCAGGCCGGTCAGGCGAAGAGCGAGCGGCCCCACCAGTCGGCGGCGTCCCGGACGCCGGGCGGGCAGGCGAAGAGCGCGCTGGAGACGTGCCGCAGGTACTCGTTCATCACGTCGTTGCGGGCGAGCTGGGTCTGGATCGGCACGAACTGCTTGCGCGGGTCCCGCTGGTACGCGATGAAGAAGAGGCCGGCGTCGAGCCGCCCCAGCCCGTCGGAGCCGTCCACGAAGTTGTAGCCCCGGCGCAGCAGCCGGGCACCGTTGTTGCGGCTCGGGTGGGCCAGCCGCACGTGCGCAACGTCGGCGATGAGCGGCTGCCCGTCGTCGCCCTTGGCGTCGAAGTCGGGCTCGTCGAACTCGTCGCGGCGGCCCAGCGGCGCGCCGACGCCCTTGGTCCGCCCGACGATCTGCTCCTGCTCGACCAGCGAGGTGCGGTCCCAGGTCTCGACCTGCATCCGGATCTTCCGGGTGACCAGGTACGACCCGCCGGTCATCCACTCCGGCCCGTCACCGGGCTGCGCCCAGAGCTGCTCGCGCAGCAGCCCGGCGTCCTCCGCCTTGAGGTTGGCGGTGCCGTCCTTGAAGCCGAAGAGGTTGCGCGGCGTCGCCTGGTCGCGCGAGGTCGACGAGGTACGCCCGAAGCCGAGCTGCGACCAGCGGACGCTTACCACGCCCATCCCGATGCGGGCCAGGTTCCGGATGGCGTGCACCGCCACCTGCGGATCGTTGGCACAGGCCTGCACGCAGAGATCACCGCCGGAGATCTCCGGGCGCAGTGCGTCGCCGGCGAAGTGCGGCAGGTCGGCCAGGGCGGCGGGCCGCCGGTCGGCGATGCCGAACCGGTCCCGGCCCTGCGCGTCGCGGAACAGCGTCGGGCCGAAGCCGATGGTGAGGGTGAGCTGCGACGGCGGCAGGCCGAGCGCCTCGCCGGTGTCGTCGGGCGGCGCCTCCGGCATGCCGTCGACCGCCCCGATCACCCCGGCGTCCCGGCCGGCGGTCATCCGGGCGGCGGCGGCCGTCCACTCCTGCAGCAGCGCCACCAGCCGGGCCCGGTCCTTGGTGATCACGTCGAACGCGACGAAGTGCAGCCGGTCCTGCGCCGGGGTGGTGATGCCGGCCTGGTGCGCGCCGTGGAACGGCACCGCGCCGGCCGCCACGTTGTCGGCGACCGCCTCGTCGGCGTCGCGGGCCAGTGCGCCGGCACCGGCGGCGACGCCGGCTACCCCGGCGACCCCGACCCCGGCGAGGGTGAGGGCCCGCCGCCGGGACAACCGGCCCCGGGCGGGCGGGGTGGCCGCGCTGTGCTGCTCGCTCATCCGTTCTCCTGTGGGACCGGCCCTCATCGGGCGACGACGGCGGCGACCTTGCTGACCGGCTCGGCGAGGGCGTTGATGCTGTCGGACAGCTCCTTGAGCTGGGCCTTGCTCAGCTCGGTGTGCAGCTTCCAGCCGTCGCCGGCCCGGTGCTGCCCGAGCGCCTGCTCGACGTTGGCGAACTCCGTGTCGAGCTGAGTGACCAGCTCGGGCGAGCGCTGCTCCAGGGCCGGCCGCAGGGCGGAGATCGCGGCCTTCGAACCCTCCAGGTTGGCGTTGAAGTCCCAGAGGTCGGTGTGCGAGTAGCGGTCCTCCTCGCCGGTGATCTTGCCGCTGGCGACCTCGTCGAGGAGCTCCTTGGCACCGTTGGCGAGCTGGAGCGGGTTGAGCTTCTCGGCGTTGGCCTTGGCCACGATCTCCCTGACGTCGGCGAGCAGCCGGTCGGCGATCGGGCCGTCCTTGCTGATGTCGCCGGTGGTCCAGAGGTCCTTCTCGATCCGGTGGAAGCCGGTGAACTCCATGCCCTCCTCGATGACCTCCTCGCGGCCGTCGATCTTCGGGTCGAGGTCGCCGAAGATCTCCGCCACCGGCTCGATCCGCTCCCAGTAGGTGCGGGCCACCGGGTAGAGCGCCTTGGCCTTGGCCACGTCGCCGGCCTTGACCGCGGCGACGAACTCCTCGGTCCTGGTCAGCAGGGCACCGGTCTGACTGGCCACGTACCGCTGGTAGCTGGCGGTGGCCTGGGCCAGCGCGGCGTCCGGGGCGACGGTCGCGGCGGTGCCGCTGACCTTCAGCGCACCGCGGATGCCCCGGCCGCTCATCCCGGGCTTGCAGGCGGTCTCGTACGTCCCGGCGGGCAGCTCGACGCGCAGCTCGCGGCTGAGCCCCGGGGCGATGTTCTCCACCTCGCCCATCACCCGGTCGCCGGCGGCGTACACGTAGAACTCGTTGACCTTGCTGCCGGAGTTGGTGACGGTGAAGGTCGCCTGACCGGCGTCGAGGGCGGTGACGTCGACCTCGCAGGTGGTGTCGGAGGCCTTGACCTTCACCGCGTTGGCGCCCTTCGCGCCGTCCTGCTCCTTGCTGTCGCTGCAGGCGCTCACGCCGGTGACGGTCAGGACGCCGGCGGCGGCGAGCGCCAGGAAGCGGGTGGTACGCATCAGTGTCGTTCTCCTCGGAGCAGGCGGGTGCAGGCGCGGCGGCAGGTCGGTCGGCGGCGGCCGCTCCGCCGTCCGACCAGTGGTAAGGGTTGCCTCAGCTAACTTAGGGCAGACTTACCTTCCTCCTGCTCGCGGGGTGCGTCAAGTCGATCGCCGTGCGTTCACCTGTCCGTCCCGTGACAGGATCGGTCCACCCCACCGACGGACGAGGCCACCGTGATCACTTCCATCGTCGACCCGGCCACCGGGCCGCTGCCGCAGACCGCCGGCCCTGCACCGACGGCCCGTCCCCGCCCGGCCCGGCGACCGTCGCCGGCCGTCCGCCCCCGCGTCCTCGGGCACCGGGCATGAAGGGGCTGCTGCCGTGGCTGGCGGTGCTGGCGCTGGTCCTGGCCCTCAACGCGCTGCGGCTGCGCCCGCTGGCCGCCGCGGTGTCGCTGGCCTGGCTCGCCTGGTGCGTCTGGACCTGGATCCGACCCACCCGCCGCCCGTCCCGCTGAGCCGCCCGCCCGAGCGCCGCACGCCCGCCCGCCCGAGCGCCACGCCGGTGTGGGGGGGGGGGGGGGGGGGGGGGGGGGGGGGGGGG
>NZ_JBPQTL010000171.1:0-5156 GCF_051386295.1 Micromonospora sp. URMC 105
GCGGTGTGCGTCCCGGACCACCGTGGTCGGCGCGCGCAGCTTGCCGGTGGCGTCGCGGGGTTCGAGGGGTGGGTTCGGGCGCTACCGACTTGATGACATGGATGAATCAGCGCCCTCCCGGCGGCTGATTCATTTACGTCATCAGGTCGCTAGCGTCGAAGGCCCTAGGTTGTGGGGCGCTCGGCCACGTAGGTTCCACGGCCGGGCTGGCCGATGATCAGTGGTGTTCCACCGACGGGGTGGTGAGGCGGGCGAAGGACAGGAACGGGCGGGGGCGATGGCGGGGCGCGACACACGGGCGGGCCGGGTGGTGGCGGCCGGGGCCACCGCGGACCGGTGACGTCGACGCACCCGCCCGGCGATTGTTACGGTCGGCCACCCCGTCCGTATCACTTGTGTGCCGGGGCCACATAGCTCGTGGGTGACGTCACTTCTAGCGTGAGCCGACACATGCTTCCTGTCCTCACCTGGAGTCGCGATGACGGTCCGGCACACGCGGCGGGCGTTCCTCTCCGCCGCCACGATGATGGCCGCGGCGCTCGCCGCCACGGCCTGCGGCAGCCCGCAGGACACCGCCTCCGGCGGCGGTGACTCCGCCGCCCCGGTCAAGGTCGGCCTGGTGTACTCGCAGTCGGGTGCGCTGGCCAGCTACGGCAAGCAGTACATCGAGGGGTTCAAGGCGGGCCTCGACCACGCCACCAAGGGCACCGGCAAGGTCGGTGACCGGAAGATCGAGCTGACCGAGGTCGACGACGCGGGCGACCCGGCGAAGGCGGTCTCCGCGGCCAAGGACCTGATCGGCAAGGGTACGAAGATCATCGCCGGCTCGACGGCGTCCGGCGTGGCGCTCCAGGTCGCCCCGATCGCCGCGCAGAACAAGGTGCTCTTCATCTCCGGCCCGGCCGCCACCGACGCGATCACCGGCGCGAACAGGTACACCTTCCGCTCGGGCCGGCAGTCCTACCAGGACGTGGTGACCGCCAAGTCGTTCATCGGCGACCCGGCCGGCAAGAAGGTCGTCGTCTTCGCCCAGGACGGGGCGTTCGGCGACGCCAACGAGGCCGCCGTGAAGGCCGTCATCGGCGGTGCCGGGGCCGGCGTCAGCAGCGTCCGTGCCCCCGCCAGCGCCACCGAGTTCACCCCGTTCGCCAGCCAGATCAAGGCCGCCAAGCCGGACCTGCTCTTCGTCGCCTGGGCCGGCACCACCGCCCCGGCAATGTGGCAGACCCTGGACCAGCAGGGCGTGCTGAGCTCCACCACCGTCGTCACCGGCCTGGACATCCGCGCCTCCTGGCCGACCTTCGGCGCCGCCGGCAGCAAGATCTCCTTCCTGTCGCACTACTTCGACGGGGCCAGCGACACCGAGGCCGCGAAGGCCGCCAAGGCGAAGATCCCCGGCGGGACCGTCGACCTGTTCCACCCGGACGGCTTCGCCGCCGCGCAGATGGTCGTCCGCGCCGTGTCCGAGGGTGGCGACGACGTCGACAAGATGGTCACGGCCCTCGAAGGCTGGACGTTCGACGGGGTGAAGGGGTCGATGACCATCCGCGCCGAGGACCACGCCCTGCTCCAGCCGATGTACCAGGCCAAACTCTCCGGCAGCGGCACCGCGTTCACCGCCGCCGCCCAGAAGAGCCTGACCGGTGACGAGACCGCGCCGCCGGTCACCCGGATGAAGGGCTGACCCGTGCTCGCCACCCGCGGTCTGACCTGGCGGATCGGAGAGGTCGCCATCGTCGACAGCGTCCACCTCGACCTGGCGCCCGGGGAGTTCCTGGGCGTGATCGGGCCGAACGGCGCCGGCAAGACCTCCCTGTTCAACCTGATCACCGGCCTGCAGCGGCCGACCGAGGGCCGGATCCTGCTGGACTCGGAGGACATCACCGCCCTCCCGCCGCACCGGCGGGCCCGCCTCGGGCTGGGCCGTACCTTCCAGGCGTCCTCGGTCTTCGGCTCGCTCACCGTCCGGGAGAACGTCCGGCTCGCCGTGCAGGCGCACCGGGGTGGCTCGATGAAGCTGTGGCGGCGGGCCGCGGCTGACCGGGAGGTGGCCGCCGCCGCCGACGCGGCGCTCGACCGCGTCGGCCTGCGCCACCGGGGTACGGCGCTCGCCGGCACCCTCGCCCACGGCGAGAAGCGCAAGCTGGAGATCGCCCTGCTGCTCGCCGGGGAACCCCGGGTGATGCTGCTGGACGAGCCGATGGCCGGCGTCAGCGCCGAGGACGTGCCCGAACTGGTCGCGGTGATCAAGTCGCTGACCGGTGACAGCGGCCGGGCGGTGCTGATGGTCGAACACCACATGGACGTGATCCTGGAACTCGCCGACCGGATCGCCGTGATGCACCACGGCGCGCTGCTGGCCTGCGACACCCCGGACACGGTGATGGCCAACGCCACCGTCCAGGAGGCGTACCTGGGGGAAGCGCTATGAGTGAACCGGTTCTCAACGTGGAGGACCTGTCGGTGCGGATCGCCGGGCTGCACATCCTCCAGGGCGTGTCGTTCACGGTCGCGCCGACCGGCGTCACCGTGCTGCTCGGGCGCAACGGGGTCGGCAAGACCACCACGCTGCGCGCGATCGTCGGCCTGACGCCGACGGGCGGCGAGGTGCGGGGGAGCATCCGGATGGGCGCGCAGAGCCTGCTCGCCCGCCCCACCCACCGGCTGGTCCGCGGCGGGCTCGGCTACGTGCCGGAGGACCGCTGCGTCTTCGCCGGCCTCACCGTCGCGGAGAACCTGCGGCTCGCCGAACGGCGGGGCACCACCCCCGCGTACGACAAGGTCTTCGCGCTCTTTCCGGAGCTGGACCGGCGCGGACGGCAACGGGCCGGCTCGCTCTCCGGCGGGCAGCAGCAGATGCTCGCCATCGGCCGGGTGCTGCTCAACGACAACCGGCTGCTGCTGGTCGACGAGCCGACCAAGGGGTTGGCGCCGAAGGTGGTGACCGAGGTGGCCGAGGTGCTGGAACGGGTGGCCGAGTCGGTGCCGGTGCTGCTGGTCGAGCAGAACCTGGCGGTGGTCCGGCGGCTGGCCCGCGACGCGGTGGTGCTCGCCGCCGGCCAGGTCGCCTGGGCCGGGGACGCGAAGGAACTGCTGCTGGAGACCGGGCTCACCAAGTCGCTGCTCGGGGTCGGCTCGGCGGAGGTGCACTCATGACCACGGTGATCCTGCTGGCCCTGACCGGGCTCGGCCTGGCCGCGCTCTACTTCCTGGTCGCCTCCGGGCTCTCCCTGGTCTTCGGCCTCGCCGACGTGCTCAACTTCGCGCACGGGCTCTTCCTCGGTGTCGGCGCGTACGCGACCTGGTGGGCCGCGGGCAACCTGCCCGGCGCCGGCTCCGACGGGATCGGCTTCGTGGTGGCCGTCGCCTTCGGTGTGCTCGCCGGTGCCCTCGTCGCGGTGCTGGTGGAGCTGGTGCTGATCCGGCCGCTCTACTCACGCACCATCGAACAGGTGCTGGTCACCGTCGGCCTGTCGCTGGCCGGGGTGGCGCTGCTCCAGGCGACCTGGGGTGCCGACGCGCGACCGTTCCCGCGCCCCGAGTGGACCCGTCAGGTGACCCCGATCCTCGGCGCCAACGTGCCCAACGGCGGACTGCTGCTGATCGTCGCCGCGGTCGTGGTGCTCGGCGCGCTGCTCGCCTTCCTCCGCTGGACCCGCTACGGCCTGGTGATCCGGGCCGGCGTGGAGAACCGGGAGATGGTGACCGCGCTCGGCATCGACGTCCGCAAGGCGTTCACCCTGGTCTTCGCGATCGGCGGGGCCGCCGCCGCGCTGGCCGGCGCGCTGGGCAGCGTCTACTTCGGCACCGTCTCGCCCGGCCAGGGCGGCTCGCTGCTGATCTTCGCGTTCATCGTGGTGGTGATCGGCGGCATGGGTTCGGTGATCGGGTCCGCGTACGCGGCGGTCGCGGTGGGGCTGCTGCAACAGTTCGTCAACTACTACGGCGAGTCCGGGCTGGGCGACATCTGTGTGGTCGGGCTGCTCGCCGTGGTGCTGCTGCTGCGTCCGCAGGGCTTCGCCGGAAAGGTGGCAACGGCATGACCGAGGTCAAGAGTCCCGAGGTGCTGGCCCCGCCCGCGGCGGTGCCCGCCGAGCTGACGCCGGGGCAGCGCCGCTGGCACGGGGTGCGGCCGTGGCTGCCGCTGGTGGCGCTGGCGGTGGCGGCGATCCTGCCGTACTCGACGCTGACCCTGCCGGGGATCTTCGAGGGGCCGCTGAACTCGCCGGGCACCCTGCAACTGCTGGCGGTCTGCCTGGTCTTCGGCGGGCTGGCGGCCGGGTACGACCTGCTCTTCGGCCGTACCGGGATGCTCTCCTTCGGGCACGCGCTCTACTTCGCGGCCGGCGTGTACGGCACGGACATCCTGGTCACCCGGGCCGGTCTGCCGCTGTGGCAGGCGGCGCTGCTCGCCGTCACCGGGGCGACCACCCTGGCCGCGCTGCTCGGCGCGATCGCGCTGCGCACCGTCGGGATCGCCTTCGCCATGGTGACGCTCGCCTTCGCCCAGGTCGGGGCGATCCTGGTGGCCCGCGACTTCGGCGGGTGGACCGGCGGCGAGGAGGGGCTGCCGCTGGACGTCTCCGGGCTGCCGCAGGCATTGGTCGGGGTGACCAACACGGTCAACCTGTACTGGCTGGCGCTGGCGTACCTGGCGGTGGTGGTCCTGGTGGTGCACCGGGTCTCCGGCTCGCCCACCGGCCGGGTGCTGGCCGGGCTGCGTGACGACGAGCGGCGGATCGGCGTCCTCGGGCTCGACCCGTACCGGTTCAAGCTGGTGGCGTTCACCCTGGCCGGCGGGCTCGCCTCGGCCGGCGGGGTGGTCTACTGCCTGATCGTCGGCGGCGCCTCGCCGCACATCACCTCCTCGGAGCTGACCCTCTCGCTGCTGGTGATGGTGGTGCTCGGCGGCCCCGGCACGCGCTGGGGCCCGGTGCTCGGCGGCATCCTCTACATGTACCTGGATCACCGCCTCACCGCCTTCGGCACCAGCGACGCCGTGGAGAGCCTCCCGGCCGTCCTCAGCCGTCCGCTGAGCCAGCCGCTGTTCGTCCTCGGCACCGTCTTCATCCTGGCCGTCTACTTCTTCCCCGGCGGCCTGGCCGGCCTCACCGCCCGCCTCGCCCCCCTGACCCGAGCCCTCCGCCCCCGCTGAC
>NZ_JBPQTL010000172.1:0-5152 GCF_051386295.1 Micromonospora sp. URMC 105
AGCTGGCCGGGTCGGGCCTCCGGGCCCTCACCCACGGTGATGTCCTCGATGACGAGGTCGGCCGGCGGCCCGCCCTCCACCGCGGTCCGGCGGCCCGCCTCCCACCGCGGTCCGGCGACCCCGCGTCCACCGCGGGACGCGGACGGGCCGGTGAGGCGTGATTCAGGCGCAGGCGGCCAGCTCGCCGCGGGGACAGGGCACCGTGGGCAGGGTCTGCACCACCGGGACGACCCGGTGCAGGCCGGTGGCCCGCAGCACCCGGGCGACCACCGGATCCGGGTCGGCCAGCACGAGCTCGCCACCCCGGGCCCGGACCCGCAGATGAGCGGCCACCAGCGCGCGGACCCCGGCGGCGGAGAGCAGCCGGACGCCCGAGAGGTCGACCCGCAGCACCGGACGCGCCGGCGCGGCCCAGAGCGCGGCGCGCAGCACACCCACCGAGGCCACGTCGACCTCGCCGACCACCCGCACCCCGACCACGTCGTCACCCACGCTGAGCTGCACGTGGAGCCGGTCAACCCGCTGTCCCATACGGACGAATCTAGCCCCGGCCACCGACATTTCCGCCCCCCGCGCAGGTGAATCCGGGTCAGCCCAGGGTCGCCCCCGGGGGAGTCCCCGATCCGCCTCAGGGGCGAGGCGCGGCCGGCGCGACACGCCCCGGGGGGCCGACGCGACCGGTATCGGCGGGTGAGAATGATCCGATGGTCGTACCGCGCCAGCGCCAGCGCCCGCCCCGCCTGATCCGGCCCGTCCGCGAGCCGGCCACCGTGCCACCCCCGCTGGACGGGGTCTGGGCGCCCACCGACCGGCGGCTGGACCGGGTCGAGCTGCTGCCCCTGCCGCCGGGCGCGCATGGGCCGGAGGACGTGCTCGTCGACCCCGACGGCCGGGTGATCAGCGGCGACGAGGACGGCCGGCTCTGGTGGTGGCCCGCCGACGCCCCCGCCGGCACGGCACCCCGGCTGCTCGCCCAGACCGGCGGGCGGCCGCTCGGCATCGAGCTGGACCCGCGCGACGGCAGCCTGGTGGTCTGCGACGCGTACCGGGGGTTGCTGCGGGTCACCCCCGACGGCGCGGTACGGGAGCTGACCGGCACCGCGCCACCGGTACACCTGGCCGACAACGCCACGGTGGCCCGCGACGGCACGGTCTACTTCACCGACAGCTCCGACCGCTACCCGCTCTCGCACTGGAAGCACGACCTGCTCGAACACCGCCCCAACGGGCGGGTACTGGCGTACGACCCGCGTTCGGGGCGGACCGACGTGGTGACCGGCGGGCTCTACTTCCCGAACGGGATCGCGCTGACCCCCGACGAGTCGGCGCTGATGCTGGTGGAAACCAGCACCCACCGGCTGGTGCGGGTGGCCCTGCCCGACGGCGCGGTCACCGTGCTCACCGACCTGCCGGCGTACCCGGACAACCTCACCGCGGTCGGCGACGGAACGTACTGGATCGCGCTGCCCAGCCCCCGGCTGCCGGTCGTCGAGCGGCTGCTGCCGCACCCCCGGCTGCGCCAGCTGGTGGCGCTGCTGCCCGACGCGGTACGACCACAACCGCAGAAGTACGGGCTGGTCGCCCTCGTCGACGGCGACGGGACGGTGCTGCGTACGCTGCACGGCCCCGACGGCTCCTACTGGATGATCACCGGGGTACGGCAGGACGGCGACCGGCTCTGGCTGGGCAGCCTGGTCGGCACCGCCATCGCCCGCGTCGACCTGACCTGAGGCCCGGCCGGACCGGCGAGCAGCCGACCGGCCCCGGGTCCGCGCACACACCCGGACCGACGCACGACCGGCCCGGGTGGCGGGCCGGTCGTACCCCGGTCGTTCCTCCCCTGGTCTCAGCCGCCGCTGGCGGACGGCCCGGGTGCGGGCGACGAGCCTCCGGCGACCGCCCCCGGGTGCGCCGGGTGGGCCACGGGCGCCGGCTTCAGTCCGGGCGGCACCGGCAGCGCGCTGCCCTTGACGAACTCGTCCCAGCTGACGTTCCAGGCGGTGAAGCCGTTGCCCTGGTCCAACTGCACCTCGGTGCCCTTGACGGTCACCAGGTCACCGACCTTGGTGATGCCCATCAGCCAGTCCGCCGCCGTCACCGACACGTTGGTGCAGCCGTGCGAGACGTTGATGTTGCCCTGATCCCCCTCCGACCACGGCGCGGCGTGGATGAACTCGCCACCCCAGGTGAGCCGCTGCGCGTCCTCGACGTCGACCACGTAAGGGTCGGCCGATCCCCGGGTGTCGAAGGTGGTGAAGTCGTGCTTCTCCATGATCACCATCTTGCCGCTGGAGGTCGGCGTGCTCGGCTTGCCGAGGCTCACCGGGATCTTGCGGACCAGCTTGCCGTCCTGGAAGACCGACATCCGCTTGGTGGCGTTGTCGATCTCGAGGGCCACCTGCCGGCCGATCTTCGAGGTGGACCGGCGGTCGTCGTCACCGATGAACTCCTTGCCGATCGGAAGTCCCGCCAGTCCCGACCGCACGCTGATCTTCGTGCCGGGCTTCCAGAAATCCGGCGCCCGGTACTCGACCTGCTTACCGTCGCCCATCCACGACCAGGTACCCGGCTGCGGCGGGTCGGTCTTCACGAACAATCGCCGCTGCACGGCCGCCCGGTCCTCTTTGGGAATGGGCGGATCGAATGCGACGGTCACCGGCATCGCGGTGCCGTACGTCTGATTCGCGGTGAAATACAATGTGCTCTTTATCGCCTGCCTGGTCGATCTGGGCGACGTGGTGAAGGTCGTCCGCCCGACGGTGGTCCGCCCCTTCTTCCCGGTGGCGGTGACCTCCGCGGTGTAGGTCCGGCCGTTCTCCAGCGGCGTGCTCGGCACCCAGCTCGACCCGTCCTCGCGCGGCTCCCCCGCGACCTGCTTCCCCTTGTCGTCGGTGAGCTTGACGGCGGTCACCTTCCCGTGGCTCACGCTCGTCCCGACCTCCGCGCTGACCGGGACGTCCTTCGCCCGGTCCCCCGGCGTCAGCGTGACCGCGGGGTCCGCGGCTCCTTCCGGCGCCGAGCCGACGGCGGACTTCTTCTCCGCCGTGCACCCGCCGAGGATCAACGGTGTGGCTGCGATGGTCACCGCCAATAGCGTCAATCGCCGCCTCACGTCCATATTGGGCCCCCCGTTTCCATTCCCCTTGGCCACATTCTGTACGGCGCTTCTCAGCCCGTGGCGCACTTTCGCGGGAAATGCTCGCGAATGGCGGTGGCTTTGGTCGCGGATGTGCTGCGGCGCGATTGGGCGACCCGGCCGTCCCGGATCAGGGGCGCTGGGTGGTCCGCGTCCCGCCGTCCCGACTCGGGTCGCCGGGTCACCAGTCCCGATCGCCGTGGTTGCGGTCCCACCGGCCGCCGACGGGCGGGGTGTCCAACCGGGTGGGGGCCTCGGCGTTGCCGGCGAGGTCGTTCTCCTCCACCCGGCAGTCCACGCAGCTGCCCCGCTCGGTGATCCACAGCCCGTGGTTCTGGGTGCGCGGGTCGCGGTTGTCCCAGATCCGGTTGCCCCGCACCGTCGCCGAGTCGAAGGGCGCGTTGACGGTGATCCCGGCCCGGGTGCCCGGCGCGGCGGGCAGCTCGTACGCCGACCCGGGCGGCGGTGTGTCGCCGCTCCAGGCGGTGGAGGAGTCGGGGCGTACCGGGGCGAGGATCAGCTCGGAGGCGGTGTTGGCGGCGACCACGGCCGTTCGCTTGCCGACCTGCAGCACCTTGCCCCGGTGGGAGTCCGCCGGCCAGTTCGCCGACCGGTCGACCAGCGCCTTGTCGTTGTACCGGACCGTCTCGCCGCCGCCGGCGTACGCCCCGCCGCACTGCCGCCCGTTGTTGCGGATCCGGTTGTGCAGCAGCACCGCGTCGGTCATCGGGCGGTCGACGCGGATCCCGTCCAGGCCGTTGCCCCAGATGTCGTTGCTCTCGATCACCACCTCCGCGGCGCCGCCCTGGTAGCCCGGACCGAGGTTGTGCTCGTGGTAGCCGTACGCGCCGTTGCCGCTGATCCGGTTGCCCCGCACCGTGTACGGGCCGGGGGTGTTGCCCATGCTGATCCCGTCCTGGGTGTTGCCGTCGATCATGCAGTCGGTCAGCAGCCCGCCCCGCCCGGCCACGCCCGAGGTGCCGTTGGCCGAGACGTCGAAGCCGGCCTCCAGGTTGCCGGTCATCGTGCACGCGGTGACGATCAGCCCGTCGGCGCCCCAGTCGGAGATGCCGAACCGGTTGTTCTGGCTGTGGCAGCCGATGATCCGGTAGCCGCACGGCGGCGCCCAGTGCTCCTTCTGCAGCTCCAGGAAGATGCCGTTGGTGCCGTTGCCCAGCGCGGTGCAGTTGACGATGGTGACCCGTTCGACGCCGCCCCAGCCGCCGATGCCCACGCCGATGCCGGCCCCGCCGATCTCCTCGCCGTTGTCCAGCCGGCCGCAGCCGACCACCACCACGCCGTCGATGATGCTGTCCTGCAGGAAGTCGCACCCGAGCCCGCTCGCCGCGGTGTGGTGGATGTAGAGGTTGCGGAAGATTCCGCGCACCACGTACTGCAGGCCGAGCCCCTTGGCCAGGTAGCTGTACTCGGCCATCGCCACGCCGGAGCCGTCGATCTCGAAGTCGGCGAAGGTGCAGTCGGCGATGTGCCGATCCCGGTCCGCGCCGTGCTGGAGGGTGGTCCAGAAGGCCAGCGGCGTCGGGTCGGCCCGGTTGCCCTCGTTGCTCAGCAGAAACCGGGTCGCCGCCGGGCCGGCCCCGATCAGCGACACCCCACTGCGCCAGACCGTGCCGGCGTCCCGGATCGAGTAGATGCCCGGCGGGCAGTAAATCACCCGAGCCCGCCCGTCGGCGGCGTACCCGTCGCCGAGGCGGTCCACCAGGGCGGCCAGCGCCGGCTGGTCGTTGGTCACTCCGTCGCCGGTCAGCCCGTAGTCGTGCGCATCGCACCAGAGCGGCGCCCCGGCGACGGGGTGACGCTCCCGCACGATGGCGGGCAGACCTTGGTGGTAGGCCACGGGTGCTCCTCTCGGCGGTCCGGTCGTTCCCCCGCCGCCGATTTCCCGGCCGACCGAGCGGCTAACGCCACCCCCGCACACCCCGGCATCCGGGCCGGCAGACGCCCGAACCGGACAACCCGTACTGAAGCGGGGGAGCCGGCCACCTCGGCCGGCTC
>NZ_JBPQTL010000173.1:0-5020 GCF_051386295.1 Micromonospora sp. URMC 105
GCGCGGGGGTGGGGGTTAGGTTGATCGACATGGCGGGGCGATACGGCGAGGACGTGCTGGCGGGGGACTGGCGGCGGCGAAAGGTGACCCCGGAGGTCGACGCCGAGCCGGACCTGGTGGTCGAGGACGCCGACTCCGGCTTCTGCGGGGCCGTGGTCGGCTTCGAGTCCGGCGCGGTGGTGCTGGAGGACCGGCACGGCCGGCGGCGCAACTTCCCGCTGCTGCCGGCGGCGTTCCTGCTCGACGGCCGGCCGGTGACGCTGCGCCGCCCGGCCCGGGCGCCGGTGCCGGCGGCCCGACGGCGCACCGCCTCCGGTTCGATCGCAGTGGAGAACGTCCGGGCGCAGGTGGCCAAGGCCAGCCGGATCTGGGTGGAGGGCGTGCACGACGCCGCCCTGGTGGAGCGGATCTGGGGTGACGACCTGCGCATCGAGGGCGTGGTGGTCGAGCCGCTGGACGGCATCGACGCCCTCGACGCCGAGGTGCGCCACTTCGGCCCCGGGCCGACCCGCCGGCTCGGGGTGCTGGTCGACCACCTGGTGCCCGGCTCCAAGGAGAGCCGGATCGTGGCGCAGGTGACCTCGCCGCACGTGCTGGTCACCGGCCACCCGTACGTCGACGTCTGGCAGGCCGTGAAGCCCGCAGCGCTGGGCATCGCGGCGTGGCCGGTGGTGCCGCCGGGACGGCCCTGGAAGGAGGGTGTCTGCGCGGCGCTCGGGGTGGCCGAGCCGGCGGACATGTGGCGGCACATCCTGTCCCGGGTCGACAGCTTCGCCGACGTGGAGACCCCGTTGATCAACGCGATGGAACGCCTGATCGACTTCGTCACCGAGCCCAGCTGACCGCCCGCCCCGCTCCCGCCCCGTGCCGCTGCCGGCAGCTCGGACGGGCCCGTGTGCGGCTCTACGTGACGCTACGGACCTGATGGCGTGGACGGATCAGGCGGTGATTCATCGGCGTCATCAGGTCCGTAGCCTCGACCGTGCCGTCCTGACCCGAAAGCCGGCGGCCCCGCGTGGAGCGACACCCGGCCGCCCGTCCGCCGGTCGGCCCTCGCCGTTGACGCGTGCGCCGGTCGGCCGGCTCGGCCGGTCAGGGCTCCTGGTCGGGGGTGCGGGTGAAGACGAACGTGGCCAGATCGAGGGCGACGGCCCGGCCGGTCTCGTCGCGGACGACGGTGAGGATCTCGCCGTCCTGCGCGCCGCTGCGGCCCCGCCAGCGGTCCCGGCCCTCCGGAGTGAACCGGAGGACCGGCTCGCCGACCCGGCCGGCCCGCAGCTCACCCGTGGCGTCGACGCGGAACTCGAACTCGACGCCCATCCACCACCACCGGCCGGTCAGCTCGGCGACCTCGTCGGCGGGCGGTGCGGCGGCCGGGCGCCACGGCGTCACCGGCTCCGGTTCGGTGTCGAGCACGAGGGTGAGCAACCGCCGGGCCAGCCCGCCCACGTGGGCCGAGCGCAGCCCGTACGAGTTGGCGTAGCCGACCACGGCGGTACGGCTGGGGCGGTGCACGGCCAGCGCGGCGACGTACCCGGGCATCGAGCCGCCGTGACCCACGTACACCCGCTCGCCGACCCGGTAGAGCTCCACCCCGAGGCCGTGCCCGCCGGTCCACGAGTCCAGGTCGCTGATCACCACGGGCGCGCACATCTCGGTCAGCGTCTCCGGCGCCAGCACGGCCGGCGTGGGATCGGCGAGGAAAGCCGCCCAGCGGGCCAGGTCCGCCACCGTGGACCAGAGCTGCCCGGCGGGCGCCATCGCCCCGGTGTCGGTACGTGGTTCCTCCCGCAGCGTGTCGTGCCAGGGGTGCACCACGTAGCCGCGGGCGTACGGCTCGGTGGCGTCATAGGTGGTGCGGTGCATGCCGAGCGGGGTCAGGAGCCGTTCCCGGATCAGCTCCGCCCACGGCGTGCCGGTGATCCGTTCCAGCACCCCGCCGAGCAGCCCGTACGCCAGGTTGGAGTAGTGGTACGCCCGGTGCGGCGGGTGCGCGATCTTCTCGGGGGTGAGCCCGGCGACCAGCGCGGCCAGGTCGCCGCCCTCGCTCCGCTCCCACCACTGCCCGTCCGGTTCCCGTTGCAGCCCACCGGCGTGCCCGAGGAGCTGGCGCAGGGTGAGCGCGCCGACCGGCGTACCGGGCAGGTGCCGCTCCAGCGGGTCGTCCAGGGCGAGCCGGCCGGCGTCGCGTTCCTGCATGACCAGCGTCGCCGTCATGGTCTTGCTGATCGAGCCGAGCCGGTACTGCAGGTCGGCGTCGGGGCGCGGGTGGTCCCCGGCGGCGGCGAGGTGGGCGAGCGCCCCGTCGCGGACGACGCCCAGTGCCAGCGACGGCGCGCGGCCGGTGGACTGTGCCTGCGCGACCAGCGCATCGGCCCGGCGGACGGTCTCGGGCAGCAGGGACACGCAGGTTCTCCTCGGTCGGTTCCGGCCTTCCCCGCGAGCTTACTGATCATGGGGGTCGGTGCGGCGTGCGTCGGCGTGTCACGATTGATTGGTGGACGCCGTGGTGTGGATCGTGCTGGGTGTGCTGTTGGGCGTCGCCGAGATTTTCACGACGACGTTCTTTCTGATCATGTTCGCGGCCGGTGCCTTCGCGGCTGCCGGAGCCGCCGCGCTGGGCGCCCCGGTCCTGGTGCAGGCGCTGGTGTTCGCCATCGTGTCGGTGCTCTCGGTGGTGCTGGTCCGGCCCGTCATCAGCCGGCACGCGCGCAGCGCCCTGGAGACCGGCGAGCAGGCGTTCGGGGTGGAGGCGCTGGAGGGCGTCACCGCGCTGGTGCTGGAGCGGGTCGACGACGGGCGCGGCCTTGTCAAGATCGACGGTGAGCTGTGGAGCGCACGGGCGTACGACGCGACGCAGTCGTTCGAGCCTGGTGAGCGGGTTCAGGTGATCAAGGTCCGGGGCGCCACCGCCCTGGTGTGGCAGGACGACATTTCCTCCCCCGGCGAGTTGCCGGAAGCGAAAAGGTGAGCGGTATGGAGTTTGCAGCGGTCCTGTTGGTGGCCGTGGCCCTGATCGTCGTGGTGACGCTGGTCAAGGCGGTACGCATCGTGCCGCAGCAGCGTCAGGACGTGGTGGAGCGGCTCGGAAAGTACAAGCGCACCTTGAACCCGGGCCTGAACCTGCTGGTCCCGTTCATCGACGCGGTGCGTACCAAGGTCGACATGCGCGAGCAGGTGGTCAGCTTCCCGCCGCAGCCGGTGATCACCTCGGACAACCTGGTCGTGTCGATCGACACGGTCCTCTACTACAAGGTGGTCGACGCGGTCCGGGCCACCTACGAGATCGCCAACTTCATCCAGGCGATCGAGCAGCTCACCGTGACCACCCTGCGTAACGTGATCGGCTCGCTGGACCTGGAGCGGGCGCTGACCAGCCGCGAGGAGATCAACCGGCACCTCTCCGGGGTGCTGGACGAGACCACCGGCCGCTGGGGCATCAAGGTCACCCGGGTGGAGATCAAGGCGATCGAGCCGCCGGCCAGCATCCGGGACTCGATGGAGAAGCAGATGCGCGCCGAGCGGGACCGCCGGGCGGCGATCCTCACGGCGGAGGGGCACAAGCAGTCGCAGATCCTCACCGCCGAGGGTGAGAAGCAGTCCGCGGTGCTGCGCGCCGACGGTGACCGGCAGGCCCGGATCCTCCAGGCCGAGGGTCAGGCCAAGGCGATCCGGACCGTCTTCGACGCCATCCACCAGGCCAACCCGAGCCAGAAGGTGCTGGCCTACCAGTACCTGCAGGCGCTGCCGCAGATCGCCAACGGCACCGCCAACAAGGTCTGGATCGTCCCGGCCGAGCTGACCAAGGCCCTGGAGGGGATGGGCGGTGCGCTGGGCGGGCTGGCCGGGATGGTGGGCGACCTGCCCGCGCCGGAGGCGGCCGACCACGCGAGCCAGGTCGAGCGCGAGGCCGCGGAGGCGGCCCGGGCGGCGGCCTCCGCCGCCCAGGAGATCCACGACGAGGTACGCGTCGCCGAGGCGCAGGCCACCGGCGGCAAGGCCCCGCAGGGGCTGCCCGCGCCGGAGCCGGTCTCCCCGGAGAGCCTGATCAACGACCCCGCGGACCAGCGCGCCCGCGGCTGATCCGACGGCCGTCCGGAGCCGGACGGCAAATGCGAGAAACACTCATACGGCGTCCCGGCGCCTGCCACGATCGGTCTGACGGACGGGTGGTGGCCAGGAGCCGGGGCGCCGAATGCGTCCCCGCGCCGCCCGTCGGAGCGAGCGAGGTGACCATGGACCCGGCGAAGCGGCTCTTCTCCAGCACCCCTGTCCCCGGCGCGCACGACCCCACCGGCCCGCTGGGCACCCGCCGTACCGGCGGGGGGTTCGGGGTATTGCCCTTCGTCGCCGACCCGGGTCCGGCGGCGCCGGCCACCAACGCCAGCTGGGCCTGGTCGCTGCGGCGCCTCGCCCGCGCGGTGGTCTGGCTGCTGCCCCTGTACGCGGTGCTGTTCGGCCTGGTGGCGATGGCCAGCGACGGCGGGGTGGGCAACGACCCGTACCCGGCCGACGGCCGGCCGCTCTACCTGCTGGGCTGGGTCGCCGCGGTCTGGCTGGGCCTGCTCGCCCTGCTGGCGTTGACCGGGCTGCTCGCCGCCACCCGCAGCCGCATGGAGGCCGTGGCCGGGCTGCTGGCCGGCATCGCCGGCACCGTACTGATGCTGCCCTTCACCGGGCTGGCGGAGCAGACCCCGGTCTTCGGCACCACCGCCCGGATGCTGGTCCTGTTCGGCGCGGCCTTCTACAGCGCCGGGTGGCTGCTCACCGGCTGGGCGGTGGCCCGCTCCGGGATGTTCTCCATCGGTGACGGGGTGATGCTGATGATCGCCGCGCCGCTGCTCGGCCTCGGTGGCGCGCTGATCGGCTCGTTGCAGACCTTCGGCGCCATCTTCGTGCTGATCTCGGGGATCGGCATCGGCTACCGCTCCGGTCGGCTGGTCCCCGCCGCCATCGCCCGCGACGCCGCCACCGCCAGCGTCGCCACCCCCACCACCGGCCCCCAGGGCCCCCTCTCCAC
>NZ_JBPQTL010000174.1:0-4794 GCF_051386295.1 Micromonospora sp. URMC 105
GTGTGTCCCGGTGGGGGTGTTGGGGTGGGCGATGATCGCGGGATGAGCGCAGTCGATGGATCGGACATCGTGGCACCCGAGGGCGGAAAGATGCGGGACCTGCTTCGGGTCTCACCGGGGGCGGTCGACCTGCGTACGGTCGACCCCCGCTCGACCCCGGGGCTGCCGGCGGCGGCCGGTGGCGGCCGGGCCCGCAAGGCCTGGGCCCGGGAGCAGGTCGAACTCCTCGGCGCGGAGCTGGGCGAGCAGCAGGAGATGCTCTTCGCCACAGCGAAGGCCGCCGTCGAGCCGGACGCGCCCGCGTCGGCGCCCACCAGCGGTGACCCGGCGCCGGCCCCGGACCGGCCGGGGCGGGTGCTGCTGGTGCTCCAGGCGATGGACTGCGGCGGCAAGGACGGCACGGTCAAGCGGGTGGCGGGCGCGATGAACCCGCTCGGCCTGCACCTGCGCTCGTTCGGCCCGCCGACGGAGGAGGAGCTGCGGCACGACTTCCTCTGGCGGATCCGGCGCGAACTGCCGCCGCCCGGGTACGTGGGTGTGTTCAACCGCTCGCACTACGAGGACGTGCTGATCGCCCGGGTGGAGGAGCTGGTGCCGGAGCAGACCTGGCGGGCCCGGTACGACGAGATCAACGCCTTCGAGCGAGAGCTGACCGACGCGGGCGTGACCCTGGTGAAGGTGATGTTGCACATCTCTCACCAGGAGCAGGGCGAGCGGCTGATGGAGCGGCTGACCGACCCGCGCAAGCACTGGAAGTACAACCCGTCCGACCTCGACTCCCGGGCCCGCTGGGACGACTACCAGGCCGCGTACGCCGAGGCGCTGCAGCGGTGCGGCACGGAGGCCGCGCCCTGGTTCGTGGTGCCGGCGGACCGCAAGTGGTACCGGGACTGGGCGGTGGCCCACCTGCTGCGGGAGACGTTCGGCGGTCTGCATCTGGGGTATCCGGCTGCCGGTTTCGACGTGGAGCGGGAACGCCAGCGGTTGCGGAGCGGGGACGGGACGGTAAAGGTGAACGGCGGGTGAACGACCGGTGAATCGGGCCTGACCAGGGGTGGGCCGGGGAATGCCCGGTTCCGCTGTGTCCTTAGCATGCCCAGAGCAGGCGCCCCGGAGGCGTCGGCCACCCTTCCACCGACACGACGAGGTCCGTGCTGTGAAGTTTTCCTTCCGTCCCACCGAGGGCGCCTTCTACGAGCTCTTCACCAGGGCCGCGCAGAACCTGGTGAAGGGCACCGAGCTGCTGAACGAGCTGGCGCTGCCGGGGGTCGAGGTGCAGTCGGTGAGCGAGCGGCTGACCGAGGTCGAGCACGACAGCGACCAGATCACCCACGAGCTGTACAAGAAGATCAACTCCACCTTCATCACCCCCTTCGACCGGGAGGACATCTACCGTCTGGGCTCGCTGCTCGACGACGTGATGGACCACCTGGAGGCGGTGGGCAACCTGCTCTACCTGTACGGCCTGACCAAGCTCCCGTCGCTGCCCCGGGAGATGCACGAGATGGTCAACGTCCTCGACCAGCAGGCCAAGCTGACCGCCGAGGCGATGCCCCGACTGAAGTCGATGAAGGATCTCGAGGACTACTGGATCGAGTGCAACCGGCTCGAGAACAACGGCGACCAGATGTACCGGATGCTGCTGGTCCGCCTCTTCTCCGGTGAGTACGACGCGCTGACCGTGCTGAAGATGAAGGAGGTGGCCGACGAGCTGGAGGCCGCCTGCGACGCCTTCGAGCACGTGGCCAACACCGTCGAGACCATCGCGGTCAAGGAGTCCTGATCCTGTGAGTCCCGAACTCATCGCCGTGCTGGCGGTGATCGCGGTGGCCCTGGTGTTCGACTACACCAACGGTTTCCACGACGCCGCCAACGCGATCGCGACCAGCGTCTCCACCCGGGCGCTGACACCCCGGATCGCCCTGCTGCTGGCTGCGGTCGGCAACTTCGTCGGCGCGCACTTCGGCGCCGGGGTGGCCAAGACCGTCGGCGACGGCCTGGTCACCCTCCCCACCGGCGTCGCCAGTCTCGGGGTGGTCTTCGCCGGGGTGCTCGGCGCCATCGCGTGGAACCTGATCACCTGGTACTTCGGTCTGCCGTCGTCCTCCTCGCACGCCCTCTTCGGCGGTCTGGTCGGGGCGACCCTGCTGGCCGCCGGCGGCGTGGTGCAGTGGGCGAACATCGGTCAGAAGGTCATCGTCCCGATGATCCTGTCGCCGATCGTCGGTCTCACCCTCGGTTACCTGCTGATGCTGGCCATCCTCTGGCTGTTCCGGAAGGGGCAGCCGGGCCGGCTCAACCGGGGCTTCCGCTGGGCGCAGACCGCCTCGGCGGCGGCGATGTCGATCGGTCACGGCATGCAGGACGCCGCGAAGACCATGGGCATCGTGGTGCTGGCCCTCTACACCGGTGGTTTCCAGGACGACAAGACGCACATCCCCGGCTGGGTGTTCTGGACCTCGGCGACCATGCTGGCGCTGGGCACCTACGCGGGCGGCTGGCGGATCATCCGCACCCTCGGCCGCAAGATCATCGACCTGGGTCCGCCGGAGGGCTTCGCCGCCGAGACGGTCGCCAGCATGGTGCTCTACTTCAACGCCCTGGTGCTGAAGGCCCCGATCTCCACCACCCACACGATCACCTCGGCGATCATGGGTGTGGGTGCCACCAAGCGGCTCTCTGCGGTCCGCTGGAACGTGGCCGGCAACATCGTGATCGCCTGGATCGTCACCTTCCCGGCCGCCGCGCTGATCGCCTGCCTGACCTACCTGCTGGTCCGGCCGCTGTTCTGAGCCCGGCCGCAGCGCCCGTCGAGGGGCTCCCCGCCACCGGCAGGGGGCCCCTCACGCGTAGTCGACGCCGATCCGCTCCCGGATGCCGTCCAGCAGCCCCATCACCTCGAGCGTGGCGGAGTGCGGCACCAGCGGGCTCTCGGTCAGCCCCGCCGCCAGGCAGCGCTGCACCTCGGCGGCCTCGTACTGGTAGCCGCCGCCGGTGAGGTCGGCCGGGATCGTCTCCGGCTCGGCCCCGGCGCGGTGCAGCACCGCCGAGCCCGGCCGGTAGAACGGCTCGGGCAGGTCGATCCGGCCGGTGGTGCCGGTGATCGAGGCGGTGATCGCGGTCGCGCCGACCATCCCGCAGCTGAGCGTGGCGACCGCGCCCGAGTCGTACCCGAGGACGATGCCGGTGTTCTCGTCCACGCCCTCCGGGCCGAGCTTCGCCCACGCCTGCACGTGCTGCGGCACGCCGAGCAGCAGGTGGGCCAGGCTCACCGGGTAGACGCCGAGATCGAGCAGGGCGCCGCCGCCGAGGGTGCGGGCCCGCATCCGGTGCTCCGGCGGGAACGGCCCGGCCGCGCCGAAGTCGGCCCGTACGCTGGTCACCGCGCCGATGGCCCCCGCCTCGACCAGCTCGACCACCCGCCGCACGAGCGGGTTGCAGCGCATCCACATGGCCTCCATCAGGAAGACGCCACGGGCGCGGGCGGACTCGACCAGCTCGGTGCTGGTGGCCAGGTCGAGGGTGAACGGCTTCTCCACCAGCACCGCCCGGCCGGCGTCCAGGCAGACCCGGGTCGCGTCGTGGTGGGCGGCGTGCGGGGTGGCCACGTAGACCACGTCGAGGTCCGCATCCGCGGCCAGGTCGCTCCAGGAGGCGTACGCCCGGGGGATGCCGTGCCGGGCGGCGAACCGCTCGGCGCTCTCGGCGGTCCGCGAGCCGACTGCGACCAGTTCGGCCCCTGGCACCAGCCGCAGGTCCTCGGCGAAGCGGCCGGCGATGTGCCCGGTGGCCAGGATGCCCCAACGTGTCATGCGGGCCAGGCTAACGAAGATCGACCTGCCGCCGGTCGGCGATCCACCGGTCGGGAACTAGGCTCGCGGGATGACGATCGACAGTGACGGCTTCGCCGCCCCGGCCGCCCTGGTCGAGCACGCCCGCCGGTTCCGCGCCGAGGGTGGCACCCCGGCGGTGCCGCGGGTCGCGGCCACCGTGCTGCTGCTGCGCCCGGCCGGCGACGACTTCCAGGTGTACGTCATCCGCCGGGTCGCCGCGATGGCCTTCGGCGGCATGTACGCCTTCCCCGGCGGCGGGGTGGACCGCTCCGACTCCCAGGCGCACCTCGACTGGGCCGGCCCGGAGCCGGCCCAGTGGGCCGACCGGCTGGGGGTGGCCCCGGCGGCGGCCCAGGCGGTGGTCTGCGCCGCCGCACGGGAGGTCTTCGAGGAAGCCGGCGTGCTGCTGGCCGGCCCGGACGCCGCGACCGTGGTCGGCGACGTCAGCGGCGACGAGTGGGAGGCCGCCCGGCAGGACCTGGAGGCGCGCCGGGTGGGCTTCGCCGACCTGCTCGCCGGACGGCGGCTGACGCTCCGGTCGGACCTGCTGCTGCCGTGGAGCCGGTGGATCACCCCGGAGTTCGAGCCGCGCCGCTTCGACACGTACTTCTTCGTCGCTCTGCTGCCCGAGGGGCAGCGGACCCGGGACGTCTCCGGCGAGGCCGACCACACCATGTGGATCCGCCCGGCGGACGCCCTGGCCCGGGCCGAGGCCGGCGAGCTGACCATGCTGCCGCCGACGCTGGTCACCCTGGCCCAGGTGCTCGCCGCCGGTGACCTGGCCGGCGTGGCCCGAGCGGCGGCCGACCGGGACGCCGCCACCCCGGTCACCCCCCGCCTGGATCTCTCCGAGGACGGCGAGGCCCGCTTCGTCCTGTCCTGACCCCGCCGACCGGCGTCCCGGGCGAGCCGCACGGTTTGCGGCGTGTCGGGGTGTCGAGGACGCCGGACACCCCCACAC
>NZ_JBPQTL010000175.1:0-4588 GCF_051386295.1 Micromonospora sp. URMC 105
GGCACGCGGCGGCGGCCAGGAGCTGGTCGCCGCCGCGTGCCCGCCAGGGCTGCCCCCGTCAGCCGCGCCGCCACTTCTGGTTCGCGCCGCCGGTGCACTCCCAGAGCTGGAGTACCGCGTCGTTGTTCGGGTTCCAGCCGGCGATGTCCACGCACTTGTTCGCCTGCGGGTTGACCAGGTCGCCGGCCCCGGTGAGCACGAACTGCTGAGCCGGGTTGCCGGAGCAGGTCGCGAGCTGGATGGCGGCGCCGTTGGCGGTGGATCCCCAGGCGACGTCCATGCACTTGTTGTTCTGGCTGCGCAGGGTGCCGTTGACGAACTCCCAGCGCTGGTTGGTGCTGCCGTGGCAGTCCCAGACGATGAGCCGCTGGCCGTCGGCGAAGTTCCAGTTGGGCACGTCGACGCACTTCTGGTGCCAGTTGCTGACGACCATGTCGCCGGTGGCCGGCGGGGTGGTCGGCGGCGGTCCGGTCGGGCCGCCGGCGCCGAACGGCGTCAGGGTGACGGCGGCCGAGCGGGGGTCGCCGCTGTGCACGAGCGACTCGAAGCCGCCGACGTCGTCGTAGGCGAAGCCGTAGGCCTTACCGTCGGCCATGTGGGCGTGGATGATCCGCGAGTAGTGGTTCGGCGCGCTGTTCTTGTAGAAGGACGCGGCGTCCAGCCGGGGCTCGGTGTCGAACTGGCCGAGGGTGCCGCGGTTGAGCGCGGTGCAGAGGGTGCGCTTGATCTCCGACTGGATGAACGGCGGCGTGTTCGGGGCGTCGAAGACGCCGTCGCAGCCCCACACGTTGCTGGTGGTGGGCTTGGCGACCGTCGCCACCTGGGCGCCGGACGAGTCGGTGAAGACCATGGTGCTGCCGACGGTGCGGCCGAAGAACCGGCGGTTCGGCTCGGCCGTGCGCGGCACGACCGTGAGGGTGCGGTTGGTGTACGCGTTCCACGCCGAGGTGATGTACGCGTCGAGGTAGCCGGGGTCCATGAGGCCGGCGTCCATGGCCTTGCCCGGCGCGAGCACCCGCAGCACCGTGCCGTCGGCGCGGGTGATGACCGAGCGGGCGAAGGCCGGCTGGGCGCGGATGGCGCTGATCACGTTTTCCCGGCCGTTGTTGAGCAGCTCGCCGGTCTTGGTGGTGACGCCGTTGCTGCCGGTGACGGAGACGGCGTGCGGCACGGCGAACTGGTCGACCTGCGAGCTGTTCAACCACAGTCCGGCGTCGTTGTAGGTGAACTCGGACCAGTCGAACAGGATGTCCCGGTTCGGGTCTCCGGCGGCCCACGGCGCGGGCTGGACGAGCCCGTCCGGGGTGAGGCGGAAGTCGAGCTTGCGGCCGAACGAGAAGTACATCCGCCCGGAGATGAAGCGCGGGATGCGGACGGTGACGCTGCCGCCGTTGGCGGGGCCGGCGATCGACACGTCCGGCGCCGGGGTCGGCGGGAGGCCGCCGGCGGGCCAGCGGGTGAAGGCGCCGGCCGCGTTGACGTAGCCGAGGCCGCCGCCGGGACGGATGTCGGTGCCGAGGATGTAGAGGTAGACCGCCTCGCCGCGGCCGGAGTTGTTGGCGACGGTGACGGGCAGCAGGTCGGGGCCGACGGCGAGCGCACTGTCCTCGGTGGCGGTGAGGGCCAGTGGTACGGCGAGTGCGAGTGCCGCGAGCCCGCTGAGGGCGGCGGCGAGTCGAGCTCGGAACGAGCGTCTGTTGGTCATCGGAGTCTCCTCGATGGTGGGAACGGGCACCATCTCGTCGAGCCGGGGTCGCTCGACGAAGGGCGTCAGGTGGCGTACGGGACGCGGCTGGGCGCTGATCAGGCGCGGGACCACTTCTGGTTGGCGCCGCCGGTGCAGTCCCACAGCTGGAGCCGGCCGCCGTTGCCGGTGACCCGGTCCCGCACGTCGACGCACCGGTTGGCGCTGAGGTTGACCAGGTCACCGGCGGCGGTCAGGGTGAAGCGTTGCGCCGGGTTGCCGTTGCAGCTCACCAGGTTGACCTCGGTGCCGTTGGCCGTGCCGGCCCAGGCCGGGTCCATGCACTTGCCCATGGCCCGCAGGGTGCCGTCGGCGGCGAACGTCCACGCCTGGGCGGCGGTGGTGTTGCAGTCCCAGATCTGCAGCTTGGCCCCGTCGACCGGGTTCGCGCCGGGGATGTCGATGCACCGGCCGCTCGCCGCGCCCCTGATCCGGGTGGTCCCGGGCGGCGGGTCGCCGGAGGTGTAGCCGGAGACGCGCACGTAGTCGACGAGCATCTGCTGGGGGAACTGGGTGGAGGCGTCCGGGTAGCCCGGCCAGTTACCGCCGACCGCCACGTTCAGGATCATGAAGAAGGGGTGGTCGAACACCCAGCGGTTGCCGCCGAGCCGGCCCGGGTCGACGCGGTGGAACTCGACGCCGTCGAGGTACCAGACGATGGAGTTCGGTTCCCAGTCCACCCGGTAGGTGTGGAAGGCGTCGGCGAGCGGCGCTCCGATGGTCCGGCTGCCGGTGATGCCGCCCGCGCCCGAGTAGCCCGGGCCGTGGACGGTGCCGTAGACGGTGTTCGGCTCCCGGCCGATGTTCTCCATGATGTCGATCTCGCCGGCGTTCGGCCAGCCGACGCTGCCCATGTCGTTGCCGAGCATCCAGAACGCCGGCCAGATGCCCTGACCTCGCGGGATCTTGATGCGGGCCTCGAAGCGGCCGTACGCCTGGGTGAACGTCGCGGCGGTGAGCAGCCGGGCCGAGGTGTACTCGCACCGGCCGTAGTGGCACTGGTAGTTGGCCGGGTTCTCCCGGCGCGCGGTGATGACCAGGTTGCCCTGTCCGTCGTGCACCGCGTTGCTCGTGCTGCTGGTGTAGTACTGCCGTTCGTTGTTGCCCCAGCCGTGGCCGCCGATGTCGAAGCGCCACCGGTTCTGGTCCACCGGGGCGCCGGCCGGCGCGTTGAACTCGTCCTGCCAGGTGATCCCGCCGATCGCCGCCTCGGCGGGGCGGGGCTGGACCGGTACGGCGAGGGCCACCGTGGCGGCGATCAGCGCGGCCGCGGCGACGGCGAGAGCGCGTGACCGGCGGCGGGTGCGGATGGGGAACATGGGACCTCCTTGGCGGGGACGGGCCCGACGGGTCGGGCGCGGCGGTGGGGCCATGGCGGCGGGAGCGGTGGGGTCAGCCGCGGCGCCACTTCTGGTTGGCGGTGCCGGCGCAGTCCCAGAGCTGGAGCCGGGCGCCGTCGGAGTTGTTCCAGCCGGTGATGTCGACGCACTTGTTGGCCTGGGGGTTGACCAGGTCGCCGGCGGCGGAGAGGACGAACTGCTGGGCGGGGTTGCCGCTGCAGTTGGCGATCTGGATGGTCGCGCCGTTGGCGGTGGAGCCCCAGGCCACGTCCATGCACTTGTTGTTCTGGCTCCGCAGGGTCCCGCCGGTGAAGGTCCACGACTGCGCGCTGGTCCCGTTGCAGGTCCAGGTCTGCAGGGGTACGCCGTCGGAGAAGTTGGAGTTCGGCACGTCGATGCACCGGTTGTTCCAGTTGCTGATGATCCGCTGCCCGCCGCCGGTGGTGACGAGCGACAGCCCGTACGCGCCGAGGATCTCGTTGACCGGCTGGAACCAGGTCGTGCCGCCGGTGGAGCAGTTGCCGGAGCCGCCGGAGGTGACGCCCTGGGCCTGGTTGCCCGAGATCCACGCCCCGCCCGAGTCGCCGCCCTCGGCGCAGGCGTTGCTGCGGCTGAGGCCGGACACGGCGCCCTGCGGGTAGTTGACGGTCTCGTTGCGACCGAGGAGGGTGCCGCAGCGCCATCCGGTGGTGCGCCCGGAGCGGCAGATCGAGCTGCCGATGGCGGCGTCCTGCGAACCGGCCACCGTCACGGTGCCGGAGTAGGTGTTGACCCACGGCTGCGGCGTCCAGGAACTGTTGGTGCGGACCCAGGCGTAGTCGTCACCGGGGAACGAGGACCCGGCGAAGGTGCCCTGCGCAACGTTGTTGTAGCCCAGCGTCGGGCTGCCGGTGCGCCCGCAGTGGCCCGCGGTGACGAAGCCGCCGACGACCGCGAAGCCCACCGAGCAGAGGGTGTTGCCGTTGATGACGTACTGGTCGCCGCCCCGGATGTCGTACAGCGGGCGCGGTGCGGCCGGGGACGTGACCACCCGGACGGCGTCGGCGGGTACCCCGCTCTTGGCGGCGAACGCGGTGGCCGCGGCGGTGGCGCCCGGTCGGGCCGTGACGACGACGCGGTTGCCGGCGACGTCGACGTGCCAGCCGTGGACGTCGCGGGGGTCGGCCTCGGCGCGCCGCCGGTCGAGGGCGCGCCTGATGTCGTCGAGCGCCGCCTCGCTGCGGCGGGCGACCGTGACGTCGGCGCCCTCGGCGCGGGCCACCGGGGCGAGCGCGGGATCCGTGACGGCGACGGTGAGGCGGTGGGCGTTCGCGGGCAGCCACGCGCCGGCGAAGGCGGTACCCAGCTTCGCGCGCAGGCGCTGCTCGACCGCCGGCGCGGCGGCCTCGGTGCGTAGCCGGTCGCCGACCTGTGCGGCGGTGAGGCCCAGGTCGCGGCGCAGCGCGTCGACCAGGCTCGCGGCGGGGTCGGTGGCCGGGGTGACGTGGTGGGCCGGGGTGGGTGG
>NZ_JBPQTL010000176.1:0-4454 GCF_051386295.1 Micromonospora sp. URMC 105
GCCCCAACGCCAGGCAGCCCGCTACCGCAACTGGCGGGATATGTCGTCGTCAACCTCGGTCGGAGCGACGGCGGCAGACGGCATTTCGGGGTGGGGCGCCGGAAGGTCGGCGAAGATCCGCAGCAGCTCCGCACGGGTGCCCGCCTGCGCGCACGCCTCCACCCGCTGGTCGAACTCGTCGGAGTTCAGTCGCTTCTCGCTCAGGTGGGTCTCGAGCGCATCCTCGGCTGCCCGACGTTCCGGTGTGCCGATGCGAAGCTCAGGCGAAGGCCCGCTGAGATCCGATCCGTGGTCTTCGACGTCGCTCACCGCGCGAGCCTAGCCCTGCCCGTGGTCGGCCTCGCGGATCGCCTGGGGTCACTCGCGCATGCGGACGCTTGCCCGGCACCAGTCCGCAGCGATCCGCACCGGCGCAAGCGACGTCACCTGACGCGCGGCGCGGCGTGTATTCGCGAGTGCCGACACGTCAAACCCGACGTGATTCCGTGGCGTGGGGGTTGATTGCGGTGGCGGTGCCGGGGTGCCCGGCCCGACGATGGTGCCGTGGTTACCGAGGATCCGCCGCGAATCGTGCTGGTCGACGACCTCCGCTCGTTCGTCGATCGCCGCACGGCGCAGGTCGCGCGCACCAGCGCGGCGGGTGTCGAGGCGCTGGAGCGACACCGCGGACAGCGGTTGGACGAGCTGTGGCTGGATCACGACCTCGGCGGGGACGACACGATCTGGCCCGTTGTCGAGATGCTGGAGCGGGCCGCGTTCGAGGAGCGCCCGTTCGACATCGGCGTGGTGTACGTCCACTCGGCGAATCCGGTCGGGGCCATGAAGGTCATGCAGGCGTTGCGGCGCTGGGGTTACCCCGCCCGTTCGGCCGCTGGATCACCGCACGTCGGCTACCTGGCCGAGACCGGATAGCCGGGAGCACGTGATGGCCGAGCGTCTCGCCGGCCGGCGGCCGCCCCGTCGACCCGGGAGGTGGGTACCCCTCAGCGCGTGAAGTCGTCCGGCACGTCCCGGGCGTCCTCCTGCACGTGCTCGCCGGCCGGGTGTCCGCGGAGTGCGTCCCGCTGCCGTACCCGCTCCGCCTCGGTCCGCTCGTCCTGGTTCATGTTGCCCAGGCTTGCCCGGGCCGGCCCGGAGAGCTTCTCGACCTGGTCCTTGGCCTTCTCGACGCTCATGTCGCCTCCCGAGTCGTGGTGGGCGGTTCGCGGTGCCGACCGCCCGTCCCGACCCGCGTCCCCGCCGGTCCGGGGGTGAAAACCACGAACCGCCCACCGAGGCGGTGTCCCCTCACTGATCGAGGGCGAACGAGCCGAGGGGGATCTCACCGGCCGGCACGTACGTGCCCATCACGACCCCGGTGGTGGAGACCGTGCTGTCGACCAGCTTCAGCCCGGACGGAACGGTGCCGTCGGCGAACAGGCGCTTGCCCGTCCCGATGACGACCGGGAAGACCCACAGGCGGTACTCGTCGACCAGGTTGTGCCGCAGCAGCGTCTGAATCAGGTTGCCGCTGCCGTGCACCTGGAGCTCCGGCCCGTCGCCCTGCTTGAGGGCGGCGACGCCCTCGGCCACGTCGCCCTCGATCAGCACCGAGTTGCGCCACTCCAGCGTGGGGCGGCCGCGCGAGGCGACGTACTTGGTGGCGTCGTTCAGCGGCTTGCCGCCGGCCTCCTCCGGCGCCTTCGGCCAGTGTGCGGCGAAGATGTCGTAGGTCCGGCGGCCGAGGACGAGGTCGAAGGGCCGGCCCATCGACGCGTCCATGACCTCGCCCATCTTGTCGTCCCAGTAGTGGAACGACCAGCCACCGTGCGCGAAGCCGTTGTCGTCGTCCTCGCCGGGACCTCCCGGGGCCTGCATCACGCCGTCGAGGGTCAGGAAGGTCTGTACGACCAGCTTTCTCATCTCGCGTCTCCTCTTGGGTGGATCTCCGGACGGAGGGCGGGCCCGTCCTCATACGCAACGGGTCGGCGGAGCGAAGGTCGCGGCGCCGCCCTGTCGTCACTGCACTGAGGACAGAGCGTAGGCGCGGAGTGCGACAGGCGGTTGACGACGAAACGGGCCGGCCCCCGATGGGAGCCGGCCCGCCAGGGGACGACAGAGGTCACGGCTTCCAGGAGCCGGCGGCCTCGAACTTGTGCTGGTACTCCACGACGCCGCTCTTGTCCTTGACGTCGAAGACCACGGCGCCGGAGCGCTTGCTGCCCGCGCGGATACCGCTGCCGGAATCGAGCATGTCGCCGCCGCAGCCGGAGAGCGCACCGGCCAGGCCGTTGACGGTGGTGCCGTCCTCGGCGACCCACTGGAAGTAGAACGGGTTGATCGACGCCTTGCCCTTGGTGACCGTCGCGGTGACGTCGGCGATCAGGTAGAGGCCCTTGTCGGGGGCGGGGGCGTAGGAGCGGCAGCCCTTGGTGGAGGTGGAGAACTTGCGGATGGTGATCTCGATGGTGCCCTCGTCGTCCTCGATCACCAGGGTGTCGCCGGCCTCCATGTTGAAGGTCTCGCCGTCGGCGGCCGAGGCGGACGCGGAGGGCTTGCCGGGGAAGGCCGGCGCGGCGGTGGTGCGCGGGGTGGGCAGCGACCGCTGGATCTCCTCCGCCTTGTCGGCCGCCTTCTTGCCGCCCGCGAGCAGGGCGACGATGCCGCCGGCGCAGCAGAGCAGCACCAGCACGGCGACGACGATGCCGACGATGACCCACGGCTTCTTCTTGGAGCCGGACTTCATCGGCGGGCCGAGCGGCTGCCCGGGCGGGGGCGGGTAGCCGGGACCGGACACGGGCGGGTAGCCGCCGCCGGAGACCGGCGGGTACGGCGCGCCGGAGACCGGCGGCATGGACGCGTTCGGGTCGTACTGCGGGTAGGCCCCGCCGGAGACGGGCGGCTGCGGGGCGCCCGACACCGGCGGGTACGGCGCGCCCGAGGTCGGCGGCTGCGGGGCGGTCGGGTCCATCGGCGCGTACGGCGGCTGCGGGGTGGTCGGGTGCTGCGGCGGGCCGGAGACCGGCGGCAGCGGCGCGGTCGGGTCGGCAGGGTACTGCGGCACCGGCGCCGTGGGGAACGGGTCGACGGGCGGCTGGTTGGGGTCCTGCGGCCCGTATGGGGGCTGGGGCTGGCTCACCGTACTCCTCGGCACTTCGGCTGCATCGGGAACTCTTCGACGCTAGTCGGTGCGAGCAACGCGGAATTGTCTCGGGTCTGGCCGGCCGTTCGGTGCCGGAGACCGGGCCGAACGGTCAATGCGTCAGCACGGCCGCGGTGCGGACGAGATCCCCCTCGATGACGAAGCGCCCGGTGACGACGGAGGGCGGGTCGGCCACGGTCGCCGCCGCCACCCGGACGGGGTCGATCCGCGCGGTGAACGTCCCGGCGTCCGGGTCCAGCTCCACCGTGGCGTCCTGGAAGTCCAACCAGGACCCGACCACCGGGTGCCAGACCTTGTAGACGGTCTCCTTCGCGCTGAACAGCACCAGCGGCCACGAGGTGCCGGCCGGCAGCCGGGCGCAGTGCTCCTCCTCCTCGGGGCGGCAGATCAGCCGGCGTACCCCCTCGTTGAGCTCGCGGTGCCGCTCGGCGTCCATTCCGACGGACCGCACGTCGGTCGCCCGGGCGACCGCGGCGGCGCAGTAGCCGCGGGTGTGGGTGATGGTGCCGACCAGCCCGGCCGGCCAGGTGGGTGCGCGGTCGGCCGCCGCCGGCACCGGCAGCGCGGGCAGCCCCAGCTCGGCCATCGCCCGCCGGGCGCAGACCCGGCCGGCGGTGTAGTCGCGGCGCCGGCTCTCCACCGCCCGCGCGCCGAGACCGGCCTGCTCGGCCGGGAGCAGCTCGCCCGCCCAGTCCGCCGGCCCGGCCACCACGACCGCGACGGTCGGCGGCAGCAGGTCACGCATCACCCACCCCCTTCAGGTACGACGACAGTCTGGCCCGTTCGGCGCCGAGCCGGTCGGCCGGCCCGGCCGGCCCGCCAGGCCGGCACTCGCTCGGTGGGAAGGTTCGTGCCGGACATCGACGGTGAACGTACCGCAACCATGTAACGCCGGAGCGTTCCGAGGCGCTGTTAGGTCGTCGCGGGGGGATCATCCGGCCGGCGCGCGTCTGCGACGCGCGGGGCCGGTACCAGGTACGACCATCCGGAGAGGAAGTGGCGATGACCGGTGCCCCGGCACCCTCGGGTTCCCACCCCGACGAGCACGTTCCGGTGACACCGGCGTGGACCTGCGACTCCTGCGGCGAGGAGTGGCCGTGTCCGACCAAACGCGCCCGCCTGCTCAGCGAGTACCAGGTGGACCGCGCCTCGCTCAGCGTCTACCTGGGGTCGTGCCTCGCCGCCGCCACCGCCGACCTGCGCACCTCGCCGGTGGCGTCGCTGCAGAACCGGTTCATCGGCTGGGTTCCCCGGGGACCCGTGACCTCCTGAGCCCGGCGGTGGCCGCCCCGGGACGAGCGGGGGCGGCCAC
>NZ_JBPQTL010000177.1:0-4134 GCF_051386295.1 Micromonospora sp. URMC 105
ATCTTGGACAGTTGCCGCCCCGCCCCGCCTCGTTGATCATGAAGTTAGCGGCGCTGTTGATCTCTTCCACTGCCGCCAACTTCATGATCACCGGGTCGGTCGGGGTGGTCCGCTGGGGATCTTGGACAGTTGCCGTTCGGGCGGAGCGGCAACTGTCCAAGATTCGGTGGATACGCCGCTGGCCGGCACCCCGTCAGGGGTGCCGGCCAGCGGCATGTCCGGGTCCGGTCAGGGGCACGCCGGGTAGAGCCGGCGGGTGCCCACGCCGGCGGCGTACGCGGCCCGGTCACTGAACCGGCAGCCGAAGTCCGCCGCCGCGACCGCCTTGCGGTCGGTGACCGGGTCACCGGCGGGGCGGGCGCCGGTGCGTACCCAGGAAACCAGGTCGTCCCAGGCGGCGCCGGCCTCGGCCGGGGTGAACTCGCAGTGCTGCGTGGCCCGGATGGCCCGCTGGACGACCAGCCGGCTGCGACCGTGCCACGCCACGTCCCGGGCGTAGGTCTGCTCCATCGAGAACGGCACGAACAGGTCGCCCAGGTCGTGCAGGCTGAGCACCGGGGCGGTGGGACGCCCGGCGATCCGCGGCACCTCGGTCAGCGTGGGGGAGATCCGCTGCCACACGTTCTCCGGCGCGACCCGCTGGACGGAAGCGTTGACGTCCACCGGGCCGTTCGGGCGGTAGCGGGTGAGCAGGTTCGTGGCGAGCTGCCCGGGCCGCTGCGCGGGGGAGTCACCCCCGCTGGTGGCGCTGATCCCGAAGAGGAAGTCCTTCCAGACCGCGAAGGCCGGCTCGGCGCCGGGACGCGGGCCGCCGGAGCGGTTGATGACGATCTCCCGCAGTTGCCTGCCGCGCTCGTTGGTGGTGTCCGGTCCGGTGGGGGTGAGTCCGGCGAGGCCGAGCGCCACCTGGATCCGGGGCACCGCGTTGGTCAGGTAGTCCGGCGGCGTGGGATAGGCGCGGACCCCGGCGAGGGCCTGCGCGACCAGGTTGTAGTCGAGGAAGAAGTCGAGCAGCTCGTGGTCGCCCAGTACGCCGCACATCGGCAGCGCCCCGTCGTAGTAGCCGGGATACTGCTCCAGCGAGCGGCCGATGATGTAGCCGCCCATCGACACCCCGGTCAGGTACGTCCGGTGTGGACGCCGCACCGTGCCGGCGAACAGGTCCGCCAGCTCCCGGGTGCTGATCACGCCCGAGCGGATGTCGAAGCCGTTGGTGGTGTACGACGACGCCGCCCAGGCGTACCCCTGCTCGAGCAGGCGTTGCCGCAGGCCGTAGCCGGGGGTCTCCGGAGAGAGCACGGTGGTCTGGCCCCGGTAGCCGTGCGCCCACATGACCAGCTCGCCGTTCCAGGCTGGCGGGATCTCGATGATGTAGCCGGCGTGCCGGTGCACGCCCTGCCGGACCGTCGACGGGGTGCCCCGCACGTCGAGCGGCGCGAGCGGCGGGTTGCTGATGGTGTAGCCGGGCAGTGGCTGGGACCCGTCGCCGTGGCGGTCGGCGGCGGCGGCGGGCGCCGCACCGGTCAGCCCGACGGTCAGGGCGAGGGTGGCGCCGGCGGCGAGCAGGCGGCGTACGAGTCGGGTGGATGAGGACAGCATCGATGCTCCCCCGGGGACGGTGCCGCCCGTGCGGGCGGCCAGGCGGGACGGTGCCTACCGGCCGGTAGCGCCCTGAAGCTAGGCCCGCCGTCGAACCCTGTCAATGCCCTGCTGACCGAACGGTCAGCCGATACCGACTGACCGCCCGGTCAAGAGGCCGCCTCAGACCAGCCCGTGCGCGAGCATCGCCTCGGCGACCCGGCGGAAGCCGTTGATGTTGGCGCCGGCCACGTAGTCACCTGGCAGGCCGTACTCCTCGGCGGTGGCCCAGCAGCGGGTGTGGATGTCCCGCATGGTCTCCCGCAACCGCTGCTCCGACTGGGCGAAGGTCCACGAGTCGCGGCTGGCGTTCTGCTGCATCTCCAGCGCGCTCACCGCCACGCCGCCGGCGTTGGCCGCCTTGCCCGGGGCGAACCGCACCCCGGCCCGGCCGAGGATGCGCACCGCCTCCGGGGTGGTCGGCATGTTCGCCCCCTCGACCACCGCCACACAACCGCCGGCCACCAGCGCCGCGGCCTCCGCGCCGCCGATCTCGTTCTGCGTCGCGCAGGGCAGCGCCAGGTCGCAGGGCACCTCCCAGACGGTACGGCCGGAAACCGCCACCGCGTGCGGCACGTGCCGCACGTAGTCGTCCAGCCGGACCCGGCGCTCCTCCTTCAGCTCCCGCAACAGCTCCAGGTCGATGCCCTTCTCGTCCAGCACGTAGCCGTCCGAGTCGGAGCAGGCCACCACGGTCCCGCCGAGCTGGTGCACCTTCTCGATCGCGTACGTCGCCACGTTGCCCGACCCGGAGACCACCACCCGCTTGCCGTCCAGGCTGTCCCCGGTCTGCGCGAGCATCTCCGCGGCGAAGAACACCGCGCCGTACCCGGTCGCCTCGGTGCGTACCTGCGCGCCCCCGTACGACAGGCCCTTGCCGGTCAGCACCCCCGACTCGTACCGGTTGGTGATCCGCTTGTACTGCCCGAAGAGGTAGCCGATCTCCCGGCTGCCCACCCCGATGTCCCCGGCGGGCACGTCGGTCTGCTCGCCGATGTGCCGGTACAGCTCGGTCATGAAGCTCTGACAGAAGCGCATCACCTCGCGGTCCGAGCGCCCCTTCGGGTCGAAGTCCGCGCCGCCCTTGCCGCCGCCGATCGGCAGGCCGGTGAGCGCGTTCTTGAAGATCTGCTCGAAGCCGAGGAACTTGACGATCCCCAGGTAGACCGAGGGGTGGAAGCGCAGGCCACCCTTGAACGGGCCGAGCGCGCTGTTGAACTCCACCCGGAAGCCCCGGTTGACCCGGACCCGGCCGTGGTCGTCCTCCCACGGCACCCGGAAGATGACCTGCCGCTCCGGCTCGCAGATCCGCTCGATGATCCGCGCCCGCGCGTACTCCGGGTGACGGGCCAGGGCGGGGCCGATGCTCTCCAGCACCTCCCGTACCGCCTGGTGGAACTCCGGTTCCCCCGGGTTCCGGCTGACCACACTGGCGAACACCGACTCGACGGCCTCCGGCATTCCCGCACGTCCCTTCCGGTCCAGCTGGCGGCC
The DNA here is from genome assembly GCF_051386295.1 of Micromonospora sp. URMC 105. Lineage (NCBI taxonomy): Bacteria > Bacillati > Actinomycetota > Actinomycetes > Micromonosporales > Micromonosporaceae > Micromonospora > Micromonospora sp. URMC 105. Next base: position 3,133 of record NZ_JBPQTL010000177.1, read on the forward strand.
TCGTCGCCACCACCGGGCCGGCGTGATCCGCCGACCGCCCCCGGGTACGGATCGTCACCCCTGTCCGGTTCACTGATCACGTGGACGAGTCGATCTGGGACGCGGTGCGGGCCTCGCGAGGCTGGCTGGACGCCGCCAACGGCACCGGGCAGGCGGAGCTGACCTGCCGCATCCTGAAGCTCACCGAGGAAGCCGGCGAGGCGGCCGGCGCCTGGATCGGCGTGCTCGGCCAGAACCCGCGCAAGGGGGTCACGCACACCCGCGAGGACGTCGCCGCCGAGCTCGCCGACGTGGTCTTCACCGCGCTGGTCGCCATCGAGAGCCTGGGGCTGGACGCCCGGTCGGTGGTCGCCGAGTGCGCCGCCAAGGTCCGCGCCCGCGCGTCCTGACGCCCGCCCCACCAGGTCCGTGCCCCAAGGCCACCACTGCCCGGGTACGCGCCGCGCGGGCGCCGGTTGTTAGGGATGCGCCGACCCGGCCGGCCCGGGCTGGGCGGTGACGGCCGCCTCTACCGGGCTGTCCCGAAGGCGCGACCTGTCCAGATTCGTGCGGTCCGGCCATTGGCTGTGCGAATTGTCGAGCAGGTTCGGCGGTTGGCTGTCCGGTCTGCGCACGGCCGTGCTTGAGTGTCCCGTGACCGGGGGCACCCTGGGGGCGGAATGGCGGCCGGGCGGGTGTCGTTACATCACCTGGACGATCGCAGCAGCAACCCTCGGCTGTCTGGCCCGATGATGTGGCTGGTGGCGGATGGGGAGCCCCGGAATGGTGGCGGGCGGCGGGTCGTTACATCACCTGGACGATCGCAGCACCTGCTGCTCTGGCTCGATGACGTGGCCTGCCGGGGGTGCGAGCCCCCGGAATGTTGGTGGGCGGCCGGTCGTTACACATGGTCCCGGCGCCGCGAGCCCCCCCGGCTCGCGTTGATCTGCCGGACGAAGACTTTTCCCTTTGTGAATTTTGAGCGCCCCGTCGTGGTGCCTGCACCCGCTCGACCCCCCAGTC
>NZ_JBPQTL010000178.1:0-3911 GCF_051386295.1 Micromonospora sp. URMC 105
CCGGTCACCCGCAGGGTCGGCGGGACGGCCGACCTGCACCGGGGTCCTAGGCTGTGGCACATGACCGAGCAGCGTGGCGGGCCCGTCGACGAGTCCTGTGTCCTGACCGAGGGGCCGTGGACGCACCGTTTCGTCGGCGCGAACGGCAGCCGGTTCCACGTCGTCGAGGCCGGCGCCGGTCCCATGGTGCTGTTCCTGCACGGCTTCCCCGAGTACTGGTGGGCCTGGCACCAGGTGCTGCCGGCCGTCGCCGACGCCGGTTTCCGGGCGGTCGCGGTCGACCTGCGCGGCTACGGCGCCAGCGACAAGCCACCCCGGGGGTACGACGGCTACACCCTCGCCGCCGACGTCGCCGGACTGATCCGGGCGCTCGGAGAACGGTCCGCGACCGTGGTCGGCACCGGCGCGGGCGGCCTGATCGGCTGGACGGCGGCCTCGTTCCACCCGACCCTGGTCCGCCGGCTGGTCGTCCTCGGCGCGCCGCACCCGCTGCGCCTGCGGGCCGCCATCTTCGCCGACCCGCGCGGGCAGTTCGCCGCCTCCACGCCCACTCTGAAGTTCCAGCTGCCTCGCTACGAGCACCTGCTGACCCGTGACGGCGGGGCCGCCGTCGAGGAGATGCTGCGCCGCTGGGGCGGACCGCACTGGACCCGGGGACCGGAGTTCGAGGCGTACGCCCAGCGCTGCCGGGAGGCGATCCAGATCCCGCAGGCCGCGTTCTGCGCGCTGGAGGGCTACCGCTGGGCGTTCCGGTCGGTGCTGCGGCTGCACGGCTACCGGTTCGTCCGGCTGATGCAGAAGCCGCTGGTGACCCCGACCCTGCAACTGCACGGGGCGCTGGACGCCGCCTCACTGCCGCGTACCGCCCAGGGTTCCGGCCGGTACGTCACCGCCGCGTACGAGTGGCGGCTGCTCGACGGGGTGGGGCACTTCCCGCACGTCGAGGCACCGGAGACGGTGATCGGCGAGATCCTCCGCTGGTCGAAGTCCTGACCCGTCAGACCCGCTGCTCGCGCAGGTCGGCCACCTCGTTGGCGGGCGCCCAGCCCTGGTAGACGCCGAAGTCGAACACCTCCAGGCCCATCGCCTGGGCCACCGGCCAGCGCCCGCCGGTGTACTCCACCCGCAGCCAGCCGTCGTGCTCACCGAGCACCACGAACGGCTGCCCCTGCCAGGTGCAGGTGGTGCGGACGTACGCCAGGTCCTCGATCTCGGCGGCCGGGACCACCCGCACGTGCCGGCCGGGGCGTACCTGCTCGAAGCCGTCACCCGGTTCGGGCTGGTAGATGCGCACGTCGTCGCCGTCCGGGCTGGCCTGGTACTCGCGCCCGCGCCACCGCGCCACGTAACCGTCGCGCATCACGGCTCACCCACCTGTCGCCAGAGCAGCGCGTCGCTGTCGAGAAGGGCGATCACCCGCTCGGTGCCGTCCGCGCCGATCCGCCACAGCTGCGCGCCGTGCGGCAGCCGGGCGCTGTCCACCTTGAACTCGGCCACCACCTCGCTGCTGTCACCCGGGGCGAAGCCGTTGCCCCGGAACGGCGGGCGCTCGATGACCCAGCCCTCCATCGCCCGCATCGCGGCCTCGTTCTGCCCGCCGTACGGAATCCGGTAGAGGCTGGGCCGGTACGCCGGCCAGCGCAGAACGTAGATCCGGTCGGCGTCCCGGGCGAACGGCGAGTCCGGGTAGCCGAGACCGAGCGCGTCGTGCAACTGGGCCGGGCTGTTGAGGTGCGCCAGCTCGTTGGCCCGGTGCACGAAACCGGAGACCCGGTCGTACCCGCGCTCCAGGTAGTAGGCGAGCTGGCTCGGCGCCACCGCCTTCTGCATGGTCACCGGCCGGGTCGGGTCGGTGACCTGCGGGGCGTACCGGGTCCGCTCGGCCGGTTCCTCGGCCGCGACGGGCTCGGGCTCGGGCTCCACCTCGTCCCCGAGCCCCACCTCGGCCGCCCAGTTGGCCAGGCCGACGATCTGCTCGCCCGGCAGCTTCGCCCCGACCGGGCTGCCCGGGTTGACCGCGAAGGACCACGCCTCGTCCGGCCAGCGGCGGATCAGCTGCACGAACCGGACCTCGACCGTCTCCACCGGCTCCGGGCGGTGGTCGGCCAGCCGCTCGGGCGAGGTGTGCACCACCACGTACGTCTCGCCGTCGAGTTCCTCGGTACGCCAGACGAATCCAGGATCGCCGGGACGGCTGCCGGGCGTGGAGTCCGGTGCCACCGGAAGCAGCACCCGGGCCAGCAGCAGGGTCGAGAGGAAGGTGTCGGTGCTGCCGGACCCGGCGGCGTCCAACAGGTCCTCCTCGACCGAGTTGGCGGGCTGGAACTCCTCCGCCGCCCGGGCCGACGTCTCGGCCGCGCTGACGTCGCCGCCGGCCGGAAAGATCCCGTTCGGTGGGGTGGGGTCGTCGAAGGCCGGCGAGACGGGTGCGGCGGGCGTCGCCTCGGGCGGACTCCCGAAAGCCGGGGAGACGGGTGCCGCGAAAGACGACGGCCTGCCCCCGAAGGCCGGTGAGACGGATGGGGCAGGAGACGAGGGCGTCGCCTCGGGCCGCCCACCGAAGGCGGGCGAGACGGGAGCGGTTCGGGGCGTGAACAGCGATTCCGTGCGCTCGTCGGAGATCGGGGCGAACGGCTCGGTGGGTCCCTCCCCGCCGGGGGTGGCCGGTGCCGCCGACCCGCCGGACACCGGCGCGGGCGGCTGGGTGCGCTGCTCGGGGGCCGGGAGGACCGGCTCGGCCCGCTCCACCCGGATGGGTTCCGTCCGCAGCTCGGAGGCGGTGAAGACCGGCTCGGTGCGTTGCTCGGGAGCCGGGAAGACCGGATCGGCGCGCTGGTCCGGGGCGGACGGGATCGGCTCGGTGCGGTCGTCGGCGGAGGCAGTGGACGGTCCGGCGAAGGACGACCGGGCGAAGGCCGTCCCCGCCGCGCCGGAGGAGGCGGATCCGCCGGTGCCGTTCCTGGCGACGCCGTCGGCGGTGACCGGCGAAAACGGGTCCGGTTCCGGGGTGACCGGCAGGTCCCGGGACGCGATGACGGTGCCCTCGATGACGATGGGCGTGAAGCCGCGACGCGGCGCCGGCGGCGCGGAGACCGGCTCGGCGATGGAGACCGGCAGTTCCTCCGTCGGCGGCGGCGCGGACTGCGCGGACGGGTTGGGCAGGCGCTGGGTCTGCTCCTCGTCGGACGACGGCGCGGACGGCGGCGCGGGCACGGGCTGGCGGCGCGGCAGCGCCTGGGTCGCCTCGGCGTCCGGTGCCGGCACCCGGAACGCCCGGGTGGGCTCCTCCGCCAACGGGTCGGCGCGCCGGTCGGCCGGGGCCGCTGGCCCTTCGGAACGGTCGAACTGGAACGCCCTGGTCTGCTCCTCCCCCGGCCGGACGGTCGCCGGGCGGCGCCGGGGGAACGCCTGTCCGCCGAGCCCGGGTCGCGGCGGCGGTGTGGCGCGCTCACCGGCACGCAGCGGGTCCCGCGACGCCCGGGCCGCCGCACCGCGTTCGGAGGCGGGCTCGAAGAACGAGCTGCGTCCGTTGGGCGGGCCGCCGTCCGCGGAGGGCCGCGCACCCAGGCCCTCGCCGAGGAGCCGACGCCGGGGCGAGGCCATCCAGGGCGGAACGGCCTGCCGAGCGGCGCCGTCGGGATCCGACGGCGGCGCGGCGGGCCGGCCGTTGACCGGGTCCGCCGGTGGCCGGGGCCCGTCGCCGGGTCGCGCCGCGCCGTCGGCCGGCACCTCGGGGTACGACGCGGCGGCCGGCACCTCCGGGTACGACGCAGCGGCCGGCACGACCGGCTGACCGCCGGCCGGGCGGGGTACGTTCGATGCGGGCCGATACGGGGCGGTGAACAGGGCGAGCGCGGTCGCCACCACGCCCCGGCCGAGGGCCGCCACCGGCAGTGCCACCGCGACCTGCG
>NZ_JBPQTL010000179.1:0-3057 GCF_051386295.1 Micromonospora sp. URMC 105
ATCGGGTTGTGGGTTGGTCGTTTGTTGAGAATTGCACAGTGGACGCGAGCATCTTTGTGGTCAAGTTGTCAAGGGCGAACGGTGGATGCCTTGGCACCAGGAGCCGATGAAGGACGTGGGAGGCCGCGATAGGCCTGGGGGAGCTGTCAACCAAGCTGTGATCCCAGGGTGTCCGAATGGGGAAACCCGGCACCAGTCATGTGGTGTCACCTGCACCTGAACACATAGGGTGTATGGGGGGAACGCGGGGAAGTGAAACATCTCAGTACCCGTAGGAAGAGAAAACAAATAGTGATTCCGTGAGTAGTGGCGAGCGAAAGCGGATTGAGGCTAAACCGGCTGCGTGTGATACCTGTCAGGGGTTGCGTGGTCGGGGTTGTGGGACCCCGCTGAACAAGCTGACACTTGTTCGAGGAGTTACAAAGTCAGTGGCTAGCCGAACAGTCTGGAAAGGCTGACCGTAGGCGGTGAGAGTCCGGTAGGTGAAAGTTGCTGACCTTCTGTGGGTGTTCCCGAGTAGCGGCGGACCCCTGAAATCTGCCGTGAATCTGCCAGGACCACCTGGTAAGCCTAAATACTTCCTGGTGACCGATAGCGGACGAGTACCGTGAGGGAATGGTGAAAAGTACCCCGGGAGGGGAGTGAAATAGTACCTGAAACCGTTCGCCTACAATCCGTCGGAGCCTTGCGGGGTGACGGCGTGCCTTTTGAAGAATGAGCCTGCGAGTTAGTGGCATGTGGCGAGGTTAACCCGTGTGGGGGAGCCGTAGCGAAAGCGAGTCTGAATAGGGCGTATTCAGTCGCATGCTCTAGACCCGAAGCGGAGTGATCTAGCCATGGGCAGGCTGAAGCGCGGGTAAGACCGCGTGGAGGGCCGAACCCACCAACGTTGAAAAGTTGGGGGATGACCTGTGGTTAGGGGTGAAAGGCCAATCAAACTCCGTGATAGCTGGTTCTCCCCGAAATGCATTTAGGTGCAGCGTCGCGTGTTTCTTGCCGGAGGTAGAGCACTGGATGGTCTAGGGGGCCCACAAGCTTACCGAAATCAGCCAAACTCCGAATGCCGGTAAGTGAGAGCGCGGCAGTGAGACTGCGGGGGATAAGCTTCGTAGTCGAGAGGGAAACAGCCCAGATCACCAGCTAAGGCCCCTAAGCGTGTGCTAAGTGGAAAAGGATGTGGGGTCGCATAGACAACCAGGAGGTTGGCTTAGAAGCAGCCACCCTTTAAAGAGTGCGTAATAGCTCACTGGTCAAGTGGTTCCGCGCCGACAATGTAGCGGGGCTCAAGCACACCGCCGAAGCTGTGGCATTCACATTTCAACCTCGCTTGGACGTGATTCCTTGTGCAGGTGTGTGGATGGGTAGGGGAGCGTCGTGCCGGGGGTGAAGCAGCGGGGTGACCCAGCTGTGGACGCGGCACGAGTGAGAATGCAGGCATGAGTAGCGAAAGAAGGGTGAGAAACCCTTCCGCCGGATGACCAAGGGTTCCAGGGCCAGGCTAATCCGCCCTGGGTGAGTCGGGACCTAAGGCGAGGCCGAGAGGCGTAGTCGATGGACAACGGGTTGATATTCCCGTACCCGCGAAAGAGCGACCCTGACGAACCTCGTTGTGCTAACCATCCGAACTGCCGGCGGCCTTCGGGCTTATGGTGGGGAGCGTGGGAACCTGGCGGGTAGTAGTCAAGCGATGGGGTGACGCAGGAAGGTAGCTGAGCCCGGCCGGTGGTTGTGCCGGGGTAAGCGTGTAGGCCGTGCCATAGGCAAATCCGTGGTGCATATAGGCTGAGACGTGATGCCGAGCCGATTCAGGTGAAGTCAGTGATCCTATGCTGCCGAGAAAAGCCTCTAGCGAGTTCTTAGCGGCCCGTACCCCAAACCGACACAGGTGGTCAGGTAGAGAATACCGAGGCGATCGGGCGAACTGTGGTTAAGGAACTCGGCAAATTGCCCCCGTAACTTAGGGAGAAGGGGGGCCGGAGACGTGAAGCCCCGCGCGGGTGGAGCGTTGTATGGCCGCAGAGAGCAGGGGGAAGCGACTGTTTACTAAAAACACAGGTCCATGCGAAGAAGTAATTCGATGTATATGGACTGACGCCTGCCCGGTGCTGGAACGTTAAGGGGACCTGTTAGCTCTTCGGGGCGAAGCGGAGAACTTAAGCGCCAGTAAACGGCGGTGGTAACTATAACCATCCTAAGGTAGCGAAATTCCTTGTCGGGTAAGTTCCGACCTGCACGAATGGCGTAACGACTTCCCCACTGTCTCAACCACAGGCCCGGCGAAATTGCAGTACGAGTAAAGATGCTCGTTACGCGCGGCAGGACGGAAAGACCCCGGGACCTTTACTATAGCTTGACATTGGTATCCGAATTAGCTTGTGTAGGATAGGTGGGAGCCGGTGAAGTCCATACGCCAGTATGGGTGGAGGCAATCTTGAAATACCACTCTGGTTGATTTGGGTATCTAACTTCGGACCGTTATCCGGTTCAGGGACAGTGTCTGGTGGGTAGTTTAACTGGGGCGGTTGCCTCCTAAAGGGTAACGGAGGCGCCCAAAGGTTCCCTCAGCCTGGTTGGCAATCAGGTGTTGAGTGCAAGTACACAAGGGAGCTTGACTGTGAGACTGACAGGTCGAGCAGGGACGAAAGTCGGGACTAGTGATCCGGCACTTGCGAGTGGAAGCGGTGTCGCTCAACGGATAAAAGGTACCCCGGGGATAACAGGCTGATCTTCCCCAAGAGTCCATATCGACGGGATGGTTTGGCACCTCGATGTCGGCTCGTCGCATCCTGGGGCTGTAGCAGGTCCCAAGGGTTGGGCTGTTCGCCCATTAAAGCGGTACGCGAGCTGGGTTTAGAACGTCGTGAGACAGTTCGGTCCCTATCCGCCGTGCGCGTAGGATACTTGAGAAGGGCTGTCCCTAGTACGAGAGGACCGGGACGGACGAACCTCTGGTGTGCCAGTTGTCCCGCCAGGGGCACGGCTGGTTAGCTACGTTCGGAAGGGATAACCGCTGAAAGCATCTAAGCGGGAAGCTCGCTTCAAGATGAGGTATCCCAC
>NZ_JBPQTL010000180.1:0-3054 GCF_051386295.1 Micromonospora sp. URMC 105
CCCCGACACCCCACCCACCACCGGCCCCAACACACCGGAAGCGTGCCGGGTCCAGTCGCCGGTCTCGTCGGCACTGTCCTGCGGCCGGGAGAACACCTCCACGGTTCGGTGATCGGCGTCGCCGGAGGCGCCGACCGCGACCTGGACCGCCACGCCGCCCCGTTCGGGCAGCACGAGTGGGGCGGAGAGGGTCAGCTCGACCACCTCAGGGGAACCGACCTGTCGGCCCGCGGCAGCGACCAGCTCGAGCAGCAGGGTGCCCGGTGCCAGCACCGCGCCGGCGACGACATGGTCGAGCAACCACGGGTGGGTGTGCCGGGACAGCCGGCCGGAGAACACGTACCCGTCCCGGTCGGCCAGCGGCACCCCTGCCGCGAGCAGCGGGTGTTCGGTGGCGTCCAGACCCAGCCCCGTCGCGTCACCGATCACCGCCGGGCCGTCCAGCCAGTACCGATCCCGCTGGAACGCATAGCTGGGCAGTTCGACGCGCCGGCCGCCGGCCACCAGCGCGCCCCAGCCGACCCGTGCCCCCCGCACGTGCAGGCGGGCCAGCGCGGTGAGGACAGTGGCGGCCTCGGAACGGCCTGTGCGCAGAGCCGGGGCGAGCATCCCGGCCTCGGCGGTCAGGCACTCCTGGGCGAGGGCGGTCAGCACCCCGTCGGGCCCCAGCTCCAGGTAGTCGGTGACGCCCTCGGCCTCGAGACAACGGACACCGTCGAGGAACCGCACCGCCTCGCGGACGTGCCGTACCCAGTAGTCAGGCGACTGCAGCTGCTCGGCGGTGGCCAGGGCGCCGGTCAGGTTGGACACGACCGGCACCCGTGGGGCTGCAAAGCTCAAGCTCGCCGCCACCGCCCGGAACTCGTCGAGCATCTCGTCCATGTGCGGTGAGTGGAAGGCATGGCTCACCGGCAGCCGCCTGGTCTTGCGACCGCGATCCCGCCACTCCTGCGCCACCTGCTCGACCGCGTCGGCGTCACCGGAGAGCACCACCGAGCGCGGCCCGTTCACCGCCGCGACCACGACCCGGTCCCCGTACCCGGACAGCGATCCGCGGATCTCCTCCTCGCCGGCCTGGACCGCCACCATCGCGCCGCCCTCCCGAGCGGCCTGCATCAGCCGGCCTCGCGCGGCGACGAGCGTGCAGGCGTCCGCCAGGTCCCACACCCCGGCCACGTGCGCGGCGGCGACCTCACCGATGGAATGGCCCAACAGGTAGTCCGGCACGACGCCGTAGCTCTCGAACGTCCGGTAGAGGGCCACCTCGACGGCGAAGAGCGCGGCCTGGGTGAACGCGGTCTGGTCGAGCAGCGCGGAGTCGGCCGAATCGGCCGGGGCGAACAGGATGTCGGTGATCGGCCGGCCCAGCAGCGGGTCGAGGTGCGCACCGACGGCGTCCAGCGCCCGGGCGAAGACAGGGAGGTGTTCGTAGAGTTCGTGGCCCATGCCGAGTCGTTGGCTGCCCTGCCCGGTGAACAGGAAAGCTGTCCGTCCCTGGCCGGTGCCACCACTGCCGGTGATCACCGAGGACGACGGCTGTCCCTGAGCCAACGCCGCCAATCCCGCCAGCAGCTCCTCCGGCCCCGCGCCGATGACCACCGCCCGGTGCTCCAGCGACGCCCGCCCCGTCACCAAGGAGAACGCCACGTCCAGCGGATCCACCTCCGGGCTCCGCGCCACGAACTCGTGCAACCGCCGCGCCTGCGCCCGCAGCCCCGCCACACCACGGCCCGACACCACCCACGGCACCACCGCACCCGACCCGGACGCGGGCCCGGAGCCGGCAGCAGGCCTGGTGTCGGCGTCTGAGCCGGCGGCGGGCTCGGTTTCGGGTGCCTGCTCGAGAATCACATGCGCATTGGTCCCACTGATCCCGAACGACGACACCCCCACCCGCCGCGGACCCGGCACCTCAGGCCACGGCCGCGCCTGCGTCAGCAACCGCACCGCCCCCGACGACCAATCCACATGCGGCGTCGGCTCGTCCACATGCAACGTCTGCGGCAACACCCCCTCCCGCATCGCCATCACCATCTTGATCACACCACCGACACCCGCCGCCGCCTGAGCGTGCCCGATGTTCGACTTCAACGACCCCAACCACAGAGGCCGATCAACCGGCCGGCCCTGCCCGTAGGTGGCCAGCAACGCCTGCGCCTCGATCGGATCACCCAACCGGGTGCCCGTCCCATGCGCCTCCACAGCGTCGACCTCGGCCGGAGTGAGACCCGCGACCTCCAGAGCCCGCCTAATCACCCGCTCCTGCGACGGCCCGTTCGGCGCGGTCAGACCATTCGACGCCCCGTCCTGATTCACCGCCGAACCCCGCACCACCGCCAACACCCGACGGCCCTCACGCAACGCATCCGACAACCGCTGCACCAACAACAAACCCACACCCTCGGACCAACCCGTCCCACCCGCCGACGCCGCAAACGACCGACACCGACCATCCGCCGACAAACCCCGCTGCCGCGAGAACTCCACGAAGGTGCTGGGTCCCGCCATTACGGTCACTCCCCCGGCGAGCACCAGGTCGCACTCGCCTCGGCGCAGGGCGGTGGCCGCCAGGTGCAGCGCCACCAGCGACGACGAGCACGCGGTGTCGACGGTCACCGCCGGGCCCTCGAGGCCGTACGTGTAGGCCAGCCGGCCGGAGATGACGCTGGAGGTGTTGCCGGCCAGCAGGAAGCCTTCGTACTCGTCGGGCACCCTGGGCAGCCGTGCGGCGTAGTCGTCGTACATGGCGCCCACGAAGACGCCGGTGTTGCTGCCGCGCAGGGTTGACGGGTCGACCCCGGCGCTCTCGAACGTCTCCCACGCCGTCTCCAGCAGCAGCCGCTGCTGCGGATCGGTGGCCGTCGCCTCCCGCGGCGACATCCCGAAGAACTCCCGGTCGAACTGATCGGCGTCGTGCAGGAAACCACCCTCCCGCGCATACGACGTCCCCACCCGCTCCGGATCCGGGTCGTACAAACCCTCCAGATCCCACCCCCGATTCGTCGGAAAACCACCCACCGCATCCACACCATCAGCCACCAACCGCCACAACTG
>NZ_JBPQTL010000181.1:0-2994 GCF_051386295.1 Micromonospora sp. URMC 105
TACACCCTCGGTCTGGAGGGCCCGGCGGTGACCGTCGACACCGCGTGTTCGTCGTCGCTGGTGGCGCTGCACCTGGCGGCCACCGCCCTGCGCCGAGGCGAATGCGACCTCGCCCTGGCCGGTGGTGCCACCGTGATGGCCACCCCCGTGGCGTTCCTGGAGTTCTCCCGTCAGCGGGGCTTGTCCGCGGACGGTCGGTGCCGGTCGTTCGCGGCGTCGGCGGCTGGGACGGGTTGGTCCGAGGGTGTGGGTCTGTTGTTGGTGCAGCGGTTGTCGGACGCGCTGCGCGAGGGCCGTCGGGTGTTGGCGGTGGTGCGGGGTTCGGCGGTCAACCAGGACGGGGCCTCGAACGGTCTCACCGCGCCCAACGGGCCGAGCCAGCAACGGGTCATTCGCCAAGCGCTCGCGGCGGCGAGCCTGAACCCCTCGAGCGTGGACGTGGTGGAGGCGCACGGGACGGGCACCCGGTTGGGTGATCCGATCGAGGCGCAGGCGTTGCTGGCCACCTACGGTCAGGGCCGGCCTGTCGATCGGCCTCTGTGGCTGGGGTCGTTGAAGTCGAACATCGGGCACGCCCAGGCCGCGGCGGGTGTCGGTGGTGTGATCAAGATGGTGATGGCGATGCGGCAGGGAATCCTGCCGCAGACGTTGCATGTGGACGAGCCGACTCCGCACGTGGACTGGTCGTCCGGGGCGGTGCGGTTGTTGACCGAGGCGCAACCGTGGCCCGATACGAACGATCCACGCCGGGCCGCCGTGTCCGCCTTCGGCATCAGCGGGACCAACGCCCACGTGATCCTCGAACAGGCACCGTCGCCACAGCCGCCCAGCGACGACGCCGCGCCGCAGCACGACATCGACCGCGCCGCACCACCTGTGGTGCCCTGGCTGGTGACGGGACACGACGAGGCCGCCCTGCGGGCCCAGGCCGACAGGCTGCACGCCTTCCTGACGCGGCGACCCGAACTCGACCCGGCCGACGTCGCCTGGTCCCTGGCCACCGGCCGGGCCAAGCAGTCGCACCGCGCCGTCGTGGTCGGCGGCAGCCGGGACGAGCTGATCGAGGGCCTGGCGGCACTGGCCCAGGACCGGCCGGAACCGGCCGTGCTCCGCGCCACCGTCGCCCGCTCCCACCGGACCGCCCTGCTCTTCACGGGACAGGGTGCGCAGCGCATCGGCATGGGTCGAGAGCTGTACCAGTCGTACCCTGCCTTCGCCCGGGCGTTCGACGAGGTCTGCGAGCACCTCGACGCAGGCCTCGACCGCGCACTACGGGAGATCATCTTCGCCGAGCCGGACACCGCCGACGCCGCGCTGCTCGACCAGACCGCGTACACCCAACCCGCCCTGTTCGCCGTGGAGGTGGCGCTGCACCGCCTCGTCGCGTCGTGGGGGTGGAGAGCCGACCTCGTCGCCGGACACTCGATCGGGGAGATCGCCGCCGCTCAGGTGGCCGGTGTGCTGTCCCTGGCCGACGCGGCAACCCTGGTCACCGCCCGTGGGCGACTGATGCAGGCGCTACCGCCGGGTGGCGTGATGATGGCGGTCCAGGCCGCGGAGGCCGAGGTCCTGCCGCTGCTGGCCGGGCGCACCGAGGAGGTGGACATCGCCGCCGTCAACGGGCCGACGTCGGTCGTGATCTCCGGCACCGACGCGGCCGTGTCGGCGGTGGCGGCCTCGCTCGAGGAACGCGGTCACCGGGTCCGCCGGCTGTCGGTCAGCCACGCCTTCCACTCCCCGCTCATGGAGCCGATGATGGCGCGGTTCGGCGAGGTCGTACGGACGCTGAACTTCGCCCGGGCGCAGATCCCCATGGTCTCCACGGTCTCCGGCGCCCTCGAACCGGCCGACGTGTGGTCCGACCCCGACTACTGGGTCGAGCAGGTACGCCGACCCGTACGCTTCGCCGACGCCGTCCGGACCCTCGCCGAGCAAGGCGTCACCACCTTCCTGGAGCTCGGTCCCGACGGAGTCCTGACCGGCCTGGCCCGCAACGTGCTCGCCGACCGGGACGGTGACGTGGCCGCCGTAGCGGCGTTGCGTGCGGGCCGGCCCGAGGTCCGGACCCTCATGACCGCCGTCGGAACGCTGATCGCCCGCGGCGGCACCGCCGACTGGTCGGTGCTGACGCCCCACGCCAGCCAGGTCGAGCTGCCCACGTACGCCTTCCAGCGGACCCGGTACTGGCTGTCACCCTCGGCGCGGCCCGCCGATGTCGAGTCGGCCGGACTGACGGCCACCGCGCATCCCTTGCTCGGCGCGTCGGTCGAACTGGCCGCCGACGGCACGGTGGTCTACACCGGCCGGTTCTCCCGCAGCGCGCCGGAGTGGCTGGCCGACCACCTGATCCTCGGGGTGGCTCTGCTGCCGGCCACGGCGTTGGTGGAGATGGTCGCGCACGTCGGTGCGCAGCTCGGTAGCGAGGTCGTCGAGGAACTCACCGTCTCGACGCCGCTGGTCGTCCCCGAACAGGGCAGCCTGACCGTGCAGCTCGTCGTCGCCACCCCCGACGACGCCGGCCGGCGCTCTGTCGAGGTCTTCGCCCGCGGCAACGATGCGGATCCGTGGCGCAAGCACGCTTCCGGTGTGTTGGGGCCGGTGGTGGGTGGGGTGTCGGGTGTGGGTTGGGAGCAGTGGCCGCCGGTGGGTGCGGTGGAGGTGGGTTTGGAGGGTGTGTACGAGGGGTTGGTGGGGGCTGGTTATGGCTATGGGCCGGCGTTTCGGGGGTTGCGCCGGTTGTGGCGGGTTGGTGGCGGGTGGTGTGCGGAGGTGGTGTTGCCGGAGGGGCAGCGGTCGTCGGCGGGGTCGTTCGGGGTGCATCCGGCGTTGTTGGATGCGGGGTTGCATCCGTTGTTGCCGGGGGTGGGGCAGGCCGGGGGTCGGTCGTGGTTGCCGTTTTCGTGGTCGGGGGTGTGGGTTGGCGGGTCAGGGGCGTCGGCGCTTCGGGTGTGGTTGCAGCCGGGCTCTGGTGATGGTGATTCGTTGACGGTGTCG
>NZ_JBPQTL010000182.1:0-2758 GCF_051386295.1 Micromonospora sp. URMC 105
GGCCCTGGCCAGCGTCGCTCCCGCCCAGGCCGGGATGGCCTCCGCGGCGGTCAACACCGCCCGCCAGCTCGGGGCCGTGACCGGCGCGTCGCTGCTGGGCACCCTGCTCACCACCACGCTGATCGCCGACCTGCCGGGCCGGCTTGCCGCCCACGGCGTACCCGAGGCCACCCGCACCGCCGTGCAGGCGGCCGTGACGGCCGGTGGCGGCGGCACCGAGACGCCGCCCGGACCGGTGCGGCAGGCGCTCGCCGAGGCGCTGACCGCCGGTGTGCAGGCCGGCCTGCGGGTCAACGCCGTGGTCTTCCTCGCCGCCGCGGTCCTCGCGCTCGCCCTCGTCCGCAACCGGCCGCACCGGCACCAGCCGCCGGCCGCCGACCGCACCTAGCGACCGGCCGGCGGTCCGGGCGAGCCCGGCGAGTGCGCGCCCGCTGCGCCGGTCGGCCCGCTCCTCGGGGCCGACCGGCGCAGCGGGTCACCGCCGACCGGGGGTCAGGGCGCCCACGGTGCGGCGACGGTCCAGGTGCTGTCCGCCGCCCACAGGTTCGGGGTGTTCCAGGCCTCGCCGCCCGCTCCGTCGCTCAGCCACACCTGCGAATCGTAGTGACGCAGGAACGAGCCCCGGAAGTTGTACGACTCCAGCGAGACCCCGCTGCCGGTCAGCCCGGTACGCGCGCACCAGGTCGCGTCGGCGCGCATCAGGGCCGAGCCGTCGTCGGGCGAGTTGCGCACCCGGGAGAAGGCGTGGCGCAGGTACTGCCCGGGGTAGTTCACCGACTCGAACGAGTAGCACGCGGCGTCGGCGAGGCCGGCCCGGATCGTGTACGTCGCGTCGGCCTTGAGCAGCGCCGGGCTGCCGGCGCTCACCACCTCGGTGTAGGCCAGGCTGTCGCGGTGCCGCAGGTAGCGGTCGGTGTAGCCGGGCGTGGTCACCTGCAACGAGCGGCGCTGGCCGACCGGCAGGGCGACCGGGGTGGAGTTGCCGATCGCCTTCGAGGCGGCGATCAGCTCCTGGTTGGCCTGCCGGACCCGGGCCTGGTCCATCTTGACGACCTGGCGGTCGTAGGTGAGAAAGCCGTTGAGCTCGCCCTCCACGTCGGTGATCTCGGTGTACACCGACGCGCTCAGGCCCCGGCCGATCATCAGGTTGCGAGTGCCCTGCACCAGGCCGACGTACCGGTTGGTCAGCGCCGTCGAGTCGGGCTGCCATTCGTAGGCCAGGAAGTTGCCGTTCGGGCTGTACTCGTGCCCCGGGGTGCGCAGTCCCAGCCCGCCGAACTCGCCGAGCACGGCGATCCGGCTGCTTGAGGGCTGCGGGGAGCCCGGGCCGACGTAGACGTGCCAGTCGTCGATGTCGCCGTTGCCGGGGTTGCCGAGGGACTGGCAGCAGTTGTACCCGCTGTGCGTGTTGACCAGCCGGGTCGGGTCCTGGTTCTTGACCGCCTGACCCACCCGCCGGGTGTCGGCCAGCGCGCGCTCGCCCCAGCCCTCGTTGTAGACGGTGTACGCGACCACCGCCGGTGAGCTGCGGTGCTCGTCGACTATCTCGCGGGCCTCCGCCTCGAACTGCGCCTGCTGCGCGTCGGTCGGGTTGACGTCCTGCGCGGTGAGCGAGGGGACGTCCTGCCAGACCAGCAGGCCGAGGCGGTCGGCGTGGTAGAACCAGCGCTGCGGCTCCACCTTGATGTGCTTGCGGACCATGTTGAAGCCGAGGTCCTTGTGCTTCTGCAGGTCGAAGGCGAGCGCCGCGTCGGTCGGCGCGGTGTAGATGCCGTCGGGCCAGTAGCCCTGGTCCAGCGTGCCGACCTGGAACACGAACTGGCCGTTGAGCTTCGGCCGCAGCACCCCGTTGACCAGGCCGGTGGTGATCTCCCGCATGCCGAAGTAGTGGGTCGTCCGGTCCACGGTCGCCCCGCCGCTGCCGCGCAGGGTGACCCGCAGGTGGTAGAGGAAGGGGTCGTCGGGGGACCAGCGGCGGGCGTTCGGCACCGGCACCGAGAACTCGGTGAAGCCGCCGGTGGCCGAGCCGACGACGGTGCTGCCGTCGAGGGCCTCGGCCAGGACGCTGTGCCCGCTGACGTTGCCGCGGGTGAAGACCCGTACCCGCAACCGGTTGTCGGCGAGGCTCGGGTAGAGGTCGACGCTGCTGATCGACGCGGCGGGGGTGGGCTCCAGCCAGACGGTCTGCCAGATCCCGGAGCTGGGGGTGTAGAAGATGCCGCCGGGGGTCCTGGTCTGCTTCCCGATCGGTGGCAGGGTGCCGTTCTGCCGGCTGTCGCTGGGGTCGAAGACCTTGACGACGAGTTCGTTGCTGCCGCCGTTGAGGCGGGCGGTGACGTCGAAGGTGAACGCATCGTAGCCGCCGGTGTGGCTGCCGACCTGCACGCCGTTGACCCAGACGGTGGTCTGCCAGTCGACGGCACCGAAGTGCAGCTGCACCTGCCGGCCGGCCCAGCCGGCGGGGACGGTGAACAGGCGCCGGTAGTACAGCCAGCTGCGGTCGTCGCCGGGGGAGCGGCGTACCCCGGACAGCGCCGACTCCACCGGGAAGGGCACGTTGACCCGTTCGGGCAGGGTGGTGCCGAACTGGGGCGGGTCGTCGGTGGCGGACTGCCGCAGTTGCCACTCGCCGTTGAGGTTCTGCCAGTCGGGGCGGGTCATCTGGGGGCGCGGGTACTCAGGCAGCGGCGTGCCGGAGAGCGCCTGGGCGGTCCAGGGCGTGGTCAGGGGCGGGGTCTTCGGGGGGACCGCCTGGGCG
>NZ_JBPQTL010000183.1:0-2687 GCF_051386295.1 Micromonospora sp. URMC 105
GCCCCCGCCGACCCGACCCGGGACCGCCCGACCGCCGACCGTGGGCAGGGCCGCCCGCCCGTCGACCCGACACCCGACCGCGCCCCGGCCGGCCCGTACCCCGGTGGCTCACCGGCGGCCCGCCCCGCGGACGGCCCGAGCCGCCCCGCGCCGCCCGCCTGGCCCGGCAACGCCCAGGTCCGCCCGGCGTCCCCGGCCCCGCAGCCGCCGTCGGCCCCGGCCGCGCCGCCCGGCCACCGCACGCCCGCCGGGCCGGAGCAGCCGGCCGCGTTCGGCCCCGCTCCGGCGGTCGCCGACCACCAGCCCCGATCCGGAGTACGGCCGCAGCCCGCCACCGAGGCGCCGACCGCCTTCCTGCCGATCATCGCCGCCCGTCCCACGGACCGTCCGGCCGCTGCGCCGGAGGCCCGATCCACCGGCCGGCCCTCCGGCGACGATCGCGCCGCCGGACACCCGTACCCGTCCTCAGGTGGCGGAGCCCGTCCCGGCGTACCCGTGCCGGAGGCCGGCCCGGGCGGGCCCGGACTGCCCCGCGCGGCCGCCTTCGAGGGTGGGCCGGCCCGCGCGGCCGCTCCCGACGCCCGCCCGACCAGCGGCGGCCCCGGCGGCCCGACCGCGCACCTGCCCGGCGCTCAGCTGCCCGGCGCCCGTCCGGCCGGCGACGGGCTGGACCGGCCGGCCGACCCCGCGGCCACGGCCTTCATCCCGGCGGTGGCCGGACGGCCCGCGCCCACCCGGCCGCCGGCACTGGACTCCACGGCGCTGATGGGCGCGGTGCCGCCCGTGCCCGAGCGGGAGGACACGCCGGCGGGCGCCCCCGCCGAGGCGCCGCAGCCCCGGCGCGGCGAGCGGGTGGTCCAACTCCGCCCGCACCAGACCGGCGAGGGCTACAAGAGCGTCTACTCCGAGCTGACCCGGCCGTCCCTGGCGTCCCGGCTGCGCACCGGCATCCGGGCCACCGGCGAGGTGCTGATCACCTTCGGCCTGGTGGTGCTCCTCTTCGCCGGCTACGAGATCTGGGGCAAGTCGGCCATCGTCGACGCCCACCAGGGCGACCTCAGCAGCCAGCTGGCGCAGGAGTGGGGCCCGAGCGGCGATCCCACCGTCGCGCCGTCCGCCGGGCCGACCGCGAAGCCCAAGCCCCCGGTGGAGGGCAAGCCGATCGCGGGCCTCTACATCCCCAGGCTCGACAAGAACTGGGTCGTGGTGGAGGGCGTCACCCAGAAGGACATCCGGTACGCCCCGGGCCATTACCCGAAGAGCGCCATGCCCGGCGAGGTGGGGAACTTCTCCGTCGCCGGGCACCGCAACCGGGCCACCTTCTGGAGCCTGGACGAACTCGACGACGGCGACGCGATCGTCGTCGAGACCAAGACCAACTGGTACGTCTACAAGGTCATCGAGAGCCGGATCGTCCGGCCCGACCAGGTCGAGGTCGTGGCGCCGGCCCCGATCAAGCTGGCGCCGGGCGAGAAGCCGAAGAAGCTGCTCACCCTGACCACCTGCAATCCGAAGTTCGACAACTACCAGCGCCTGATCATCCACGCCGAGCTGGACCCCCGGGCCAGCATGCCCAAGTCCGAGGGCCGCCCGGCGGCGCTGGGAGGCTGACGACGATGTACGCCTGGATCTGGCGCAAGCTGCCCTTCGGCGTGGCCGGCAAGCTCACCGGTTCGCTGCTGCTCGCCGCCGCCACCGTCGCCCTGCTCTGGTACGTGGTCTTCCCCTGGGCCGAGCCCCTGGTGACTCCCTTCGACGACGTGCAGGTCACCCAGGACACGGGCGTGCCGGGCGACCCCGGTGCGCCCGGTGTCGAGCAGGACGCCCCGGCGGGCGACGAGTACGACCTGCCGTACGACACCGAGCAGAACAACACCCCGCCCCCCTCCCCGGACGAGTGAGCCCATGCGTGTCCTGGTCATCGACAACTACGACTCGTTCGTCTTCAACCTGGTGCAGTACCTCGGCCAGCTCGGCGTCGACTGCGAGGTCCGCCGCAACGACGAGATCGACGTCGCCGAGGTGGGCCGGCTCGACCCGGCGGGCGTGCTGCTCTCGCCCGGACCGGGCAGCCCGGACCGCGCCGGCATCTGCCTCGACGTGATCAAGCAGTACGCCGGCAGGCTGCCCCTCTTCGGCGTCTGCCTCGGCCACCAGGCCATCGGGGAGGCCTTCGGCGCCACCGTGACCCGGGCCCCCGAACTGCTGCACGGCAAGACCTCGGAGGTACGCCACCACTCGGTGGGCGTACTGGCCGGGCTGCCGGACCCGTTCACCGCCACCCGGTACCACTCGCTTGCCGTGCTCCCCGAGACGCTCCCCGACGAGCTGGAGGTCACCGGCTGGACCGGCTCCGGCGTCGTGATGGCGATGCGCCACCGGACGCTGCCGATCGAGGGCGTCCAGTTCCACCCGGAGTCGGTGCTGACCGAGGGCGGTCACCTGATGCTGGCCAACTGGCTGGCCGCCTGCGGCCACCCGGAGGCGCTGGACCGCGCCCCGGAGCTGGCGGCCGAGGTGGACGCGCGGCGGCGGGCCGCCTTCGCCAACACCTGAGCGCACCCACCACAGCAGGAAGGCCCGGTCCCCTCCGCGGGGACCGGGCCTTTCGTCACTGCTGCGTCCGGCTCACCGGGTGGGGGCGCCGTTCGGGGGCGGCGGGAACAGGCCACCACCGGTGCCGGTGG
>NZ_JBPQTL010000184.1:0-2658 GCF_051386295.1 Micromonospora sp. URMC 105
GGCGGCGAACAGGGCGAGCGCGGTCGCCACCACGCCCCGGCCGAGGGCCGCCACCGGCAGTGCCACCGCGACCTGCGCGGCGACGATCTGACCGGCGCGGACGGCGGTCGACCGGCGCGCGGCGACTGCGCTCCACTGTGGCGGAAGGGGCTGGCGGGAGGCCGGCCGCGCCGTCGTGCTCGCCGTCACCGCGTCTCCTCCGCTCGACGTGCCGGGCCGCACCGCGGACCGGCGGACCTCCGGCGCGCACCGTACCGCGACCGCGACGTGACCCATGGTAAGGGTCCGCCCCGGCGCCCGTTGTCCACAGGGGAACCCGAGGGGGTAGCACAACCGCGATCGGGCCGCTACCGTCAGCGACGAGTTCGGCTGACCGTACCGCCGTGCGCCCCCGCCCAGAGGCGTCCATGGATCGTCCGACGGCAGCCACGACCGAGAGACGAGGTGACGTCCGGGTGGCGCAGACCCAGGCAGAAGCCGCGGTGATGCAGCAGACCGCCGCGAAGTTCGAGCAGGTGGACCAGTCGCTGCAGAGCATGCTCAGCGGCCTGATGGCCGAGCTGGAGGTGTTGCAGCAGGCCTGGCGCGGTGCCGGTGGCCGCTCGTTCGAGCAGGTCAAGCAGCAGTGGTCGCAGGACCAGGCGGCCCTGCAGCGGGCCCTGCGGGAGACCGCCTCGGCGATCCGCACCGCCGGTCGGCAGTACGACGTGTCCGACGACGAGGCGGCCGGCCGGATCTCCGGCACCAACCGCGGCATCCAGTTGCCGCTCTAACCACACGTAGGGGGAGGAGCACCCGATGGATCACGGTGTCCTGGTCGTCAACTTCGCCGCGCTGCAGCAGGCCGGCGCGGACATCCAGAAGGCGTTGAACACGCTCGACTCGCAGCTCGGCCAGTTGGAGCGGGACGCCGCCCCGCTCGTGGCGAGCTGGACCGGCGAGGCGCAGCAGGCGTACGAGCAGCGGCAGGCGCGGTGGCGGTCCGCCTCGCAGGACCTCCAGGCCATGCTGCGCGACATCAAGCTCGCGGTGAACGACTCCGCCACCGACTACCTCGACACGGAGAAGAGGAACGTCGGCCTGTTCCAGTGAGCCCGGCCGCGCGGCGGCGCCGACCATCGAAGTGGGCGCCGCCGTCGCCGTGCCAGCCCTGGGTCGCGTCAGGCCGGCCGCGTCAGGCCGAGCCGGGCCGGTGAAGGCTCAGGCCGGTCCGGCCGGGCGCCAGCCCCGCCGGGTGCCCCGCGGCAGCACCAGGGCGAGCAGCACCGCCACCGCGACCGCCGTAGCGGTGACCCCGGCGACCAGCAGGGCCCGGTCCCGCGCCGCCGCACGCCGCGCCCGCTGGGCCAGCAGCGCCGGGTCGGGCCGGTCCGCCGGCAGGGCGGCCGCCGCGCGTACGCCCGCCGACGAGATTGCCCCGGTCTCGGTGACCGCCCGGTACGGGTTCAGCACGCCCGCGCCGTACCCGCCCCGGCCGTCACCCGGCGCCGGGTCGGTGCTGCCGACGATCCGCCGCGTTACCTGCGCCGCCGTCAGGTCGGGTCGATACTGCCGGACCAGCGCCGCGGTGGCGGCCACGAAGGGCGCCGCGTAGCTGGTGCCCTCCGCCCGGTGGTGCCCCTGCTCCGGCGCGGCCATCAGCACGTCGCTGCCGGGCGCCATCAGGTCGACGTAGGAGCCCGTCTGGGAGAAGGCGGCGCGGGTGCCGTCCGCGGCGATGGCACCCACCCCCAGCACCCCCTCGTACGACGCCGGGTACGGGCGGGGGTCACCGCTGTCGTGCAGGTTGCCCGCGGCGGCCACCACCACCACGTCCCGGCGCACCGCGTACGCCACCGCCTCCCGGACGGCGGGATTGTCCGCGTACAGCACGACGGAGAGGTTCAGCACGTCGGCGTCGTGGTCCACCGCCCACCGGATGGCCCGGGCGAAGTCCGCCGCGCTGACCGTGCGCCCCGACTCCCGGCCCTCCACCACCTGCTGCTCGCTCACCCGCACCGGCAGGATGCGGGCCCGGGGCGCCAGCCCGTGGAAGGCGACGCCGTCGGTGGACCCGGCCGCGACGATGCTGGCCACCCCGGTGCCGTGACCGGCGCAGTCGCGGGTGCCGTCGCCGCCCGGGTCGAGGAAGTCCGCGCCGTCCAGCACCCGGCCCCGCAGCTGCGGGTGCCGCCGGTCCACCCCCGAGTCGATCACCGCGACGGTCACCCCCGCGCCGGTGGCCAGCGGCGCCAGCCGTTCCGGCGCGTACCGGCGCTGGGCCCACGGCACGGCGGTGACCGCACGGGCCGGGGCGAGCGGAGCCGAGCAGGCCGGCGCGGCGGCCCGGGCGGAGGTGCCCGACGACACGGCGAGCGCCGGCAGGCCGGTCAGCAGGACCGCCGCCAGACCGGCGAGGGTCGGTCGCGCGCTGGGCCGGTGCATCGACCGCCTCCGTATCGTGTCGACTCCGGAACGCGATGTTATCGCCTCGCGGACCGCCTCCGGCCAGCCCATTGTGATCTTGTTCGTACCTTGTAGGTTGTACGCGATGCCTATGGCCTGTTCGCGGGAGGAGAGGTGGCCGTGACCGACTGGGAGCCGGCTACCGAGGCCGAGATGGCGATGCGCGACGCGCTGCACGCCAACGACCAGGAACTTTACTTCCGCATCCTGGCC
>NZ_JBPQTL010000185.1:0-2617 GCF_051386295.1 Micromonospora sp. URMC 105
CCCAGGCGGCGAGGGAGTCGGCGTGACGCTCGACGGTGAGGCACTGGAGCAGCTGCGCAAGCGCGCCCGGGCCGGCGCGCAGGACGCCGGAGGGGAGCTTCTTGCCGACCAGTTCCTCGGCCAGCTCGGCCGCCTCGATCAGCGCGTCCAGGTCGATGCCGGTGTCGATGCCCATGTCGTGCAGCATGTGCACCGCCTCCTCGGTGGCCAGATTGCCGCTGGCCCCCGGGGCGTACGGGCAGCCGCCGAGGCCGCCGACGCTGGCGTCGAACTCGGTCACGCCCAGCTCCAGCGCGGTCAGCAGGTTGGCCAGGGCGGTGCCCCGGGTGTTGTGGAAGTGCAGCAGCACCGGCACGTGCGCGTTGCGGTCCCGTACGGCGGTGACCAGCTCACGGACCCGCCGGGGCGTACCCATGCCGGTGGTGTCGCCGAAGGCGACCCGGTCGGCGCCGTCGCGGACGACCCGGTCGACGATGCCGGCCACCCGCGCCGGGTCGACGTCGCCCTCGTAGGGGCAGCCGAAGCTGGTCGCCACGATCACCTCGGCCCGGGCGCCGGCGCCGTGCAGCAGGTCGATCAGCTCGGCGATGTCGTCCAGCGACTCGGAGGTGGAACGGTTCACGTTGCGCCGGTTGTGGGTGTCGCTGGCCGAGACCACCACCTCGATCTCGGTGAACCCGGCGGCCAGGGCCCGCTGCGCGCCGCGCGTGTTGGGCACCAGCGCCGAGTAGCGCACCCCCTCGGCCCGGGCCGCCCGCTGCCACACCTCGTCGGCGTCGGCCATCTGCGGGATCGCCTTCGGGTGCACGAAGGACACCGCCTCGATCCGCTGGACGCCGGTGCCGGAGAGCGCGTCGAGCAGCCGCACCTTGGCGTCGGTGGGGATCGGCTCTTCGTTCTGGAGCCCGTCCCGCGGCCCGACCTCACGGATGGAGACGAAGTCCGGCAGTTCCGCCATAAGGGGTCACCTCACTGTGACGTAGCGCTGGAGAAGTTCCCCCTCAGCATCCCACCCCCCACCTCCACCGGCGTTGATCATGAGGTTGACCGGGACAAATGGGGCGAGTCACCAGGTCAACTTCATGATCAACGCGCGGGGAGGTGGGGGCCGGGCGGTCAGCGCATGCGGGAGACGATGCCGGTGTCGTAGTCGCCGGAGAGGAACTCCTGGTTCTCGAGGAGTTCGGCGAAGAAGGGGAGGTTGTTCTTCGGGCCGGTGAGTTCGAACGCGGCGACGGCCGCCTTGGCGCGCTCGATGGCCTCGGCCCGGTCCTTGCCGTTGACGATGAGCTTGGCCATCAGGCTGTCGTAGAACGGGGTGACCGTGTTGCCGGCGACGTAGCCGGAGTCGACCCGGACGCCCTCGCCGGTCGGCTCCACCCAGGCGGTGATCGCGCCGGGGCCGGGCAGGAAGCGCTTCGGGTCCTCGGCGTTGATCCGCAGCTCGATGGCGTGCCCGCGCGGGGCGAGCGCGTCCGGGTCGAAGGTCGGCACCAGGCCGGCCGCCACCCGGAGCTGCTCCTCCACCAGGTCCACGCCGTAGACCAGCTCGGTCACCGGGTGCTCGACCTGCAGCCGGGTGTTCATCTCCAGGAAGAAGAACTCGTTCGTGGCCGGGTCGAGCAGGCACTCCACCGTGCCCGCGTTGCGGTAGCCAACCGCCTCGCCGGCGCGTACCGCCGCCGTCAGGAAGCGCTCGCGCAGCTCCGGGGAGACCGCCGGCGACGGGGACTCCTCCACCAGCTTCTGGTTGCGCCGCTGCACCGAGCACTCCCGCTCGCCCAGCGCCACCACCCGGCCGTCGGCCAGGCCGAGGATCTGCACCTCGACGTGGCGTACCCGGGGGAAGTACCGCTCGATCAGCACCGAGCCGTCGCCGAACATCCGCTCGGCGAAGGCGCGCACCTTGTCGTACTCGGTGCGCAGCGCGGTCTCGTCGATGGCCACGCCCATGCCCATGCCGCCGCCACCGGCCGCGGCCTTCACCATCACCGGATAGCCGATCTCCTCGGCGGCGGCGACCGCCGCGTCCAGGTCGGCCGCCGGGTCGGTGGTGCCGGGTGCGACCGGAACCCCGGCCGCCGCCATCAGGTTCCGGGCGTTGATCTTGTCGCCCATCGCGGTGATCGCGTCCGCGCGGGGCCCGACCCAGATCAGGCCGCTGGCCTCGACGGTACGGGCGAAGTCCGCGTTCTCCGACAGGAAGCCGTAGCCGGGGTGGATCGCCTGCGCGCCGGTCGACTTGGCGGCGGCGAGGATGGCCTCGACGTTCCGGTAGCTCTGTGCCGGGTTGGCCGGGCCGACGCAGACCGCCTCGTCGGCCTCGGTGACGAACGGCAGGCCGGCGTCGGCCTCCGAGTGCACCGCGATCGCGCGGATACCGAGCCGCTTGGCGGTACGGATGATCCGGCGGGCGATCTCGCCCCGGTTGGCGACCAGCAGCGACTCGATCATGTTTCCTCCCGACGTCCAGGGGTGGGGACGGGTGCCAGGTAACCACGACCCGCCGGTTACTCACGAGTCGCCCGCCCCCGACCTGCGCGGTGATCAAGAAGTTTGCGTCACCTTGCCCCCGATTCCTGACCCAAACTTCTTGATCACCGAGGCGGGGCGGGAG
>NZ_JBPQTL010000186.1:0-2528 GCF_051386295.1 Micromonospora sp. URMC 105
CCCCCCCCCCCCCCCCCCCCCCCCCCCCCCCCGCCCCCGTGTCCGGGTGCGGAGGGCCCGCTCCTCGATGGAGCAGGGGTCCCGGCTCACCGCGGGTCGGATCGGGGCCGGGTCAGCACCACGAGCAGCGGGCAGAGCGCCTCCGCGCCGGCGGCCACCCGCTCGGCCAGCCCGATCCTCGGCCCGCCGACGACCAGCTCGACCACGAACCAGCCGACCAGGACGAGCAGGACCGCCGCGGCGGTCGTACCCCAGGCGGGCGGGAGCCCGGCGGCGCGGCCGGGCGCGCGGCGGCGAGGAGCGGCGAGCGCCGGCCAGAGCGCCAGCGCGCCGAAGGCGACGGCGGCGGCCACCCCGTGCGGATCCGAGGAGCCCCGCTCGGCCGGCAGCGGGAACACCGCGACGGCGACCGTGGCGAGCCCACCCAGCGCCAGCGTCAGCCGGCCGGCGGCACCCAGCGGGCGCAGCCCGGCCGCGGTCACGCAGTGACAGACACCCAGGCCGACCAGGGCCAGCGTCATGATCCAGCGGTCGTCGGCGTCGCGCGCCGCGAGCGCGCTGATGGTGCCGGCGACCTGGTCGAAGCCGCCCGGCTGCCGGGCCGCGGCGAGCGTCCAGCCGCCGATCAGCAGCACCGGGGCGGCGGCGGAGGAGACGAGGGTCCAACGGGGTACGGCGTGCACCCGGCACACCGTACGGGAGCAGGGCCGGGGCGCGCCCGGTGCCGACCGGGGGCCGGCACCACCGGAGGCGTCGACCCAGGCCCTTCCTTCCGGTGAACCGCGCCCGGTGGCGGCCGGGGCGCGGCGGTGCTGACAGAATGCGGAGGGCAGAGATGTACCGCAGATGAGGAGACGCAAGTCGTGATCCGTACCCATGACGCCGGCAGCCTGCGCGCGACGGACGCCGGCACCACGGTGACGCTCGCCGGGTGGGTGGCCCGCCGGCGCGACCACGGCGGTGTCATCTTCGTCGACCTGCGCGACGGATCCGGTGTGGTCCAGGTGGTCTTCCGCGAGGAGGACGCGCACGCGTTGCGCAACGAGTTCTGCGTCAAGGTCACCGGCGAGGTGACCCGCCGCCCGGCAGGCAACGAGAACCCGGAGCTGCCCACCGGCGAGGTCGAGGTGACCGTCGCCGAGCTGGAGGTGCTCTCCGAGGCGGCCCCGCTGCCGCTGCCGGTGGACGACCAGGTCGAGGCCGGCGACGACATCCGCCTCAAGTACCGCTACCTGGACCTGCGCCGCAGCGGCCCGGCCAACGCGATGCGGCTGCGCTCGCGCGCCAACCAGCTCGCCCGGGGCGTGCTGCACCAGCGGGACTTCCTGGAGATCGAGACCCCGACGCTGACCCGGTCCACCCCGGAGGGCGCCCGCGACTTCCTGGTGCCGGTCCGGCTCCAGCCGGGCAGCTGGTACGCGCTGCCGCAGTCGCCGCAGCTGTTCAAGCAGCTGCTGATGGTCGGCGGCATGGAGCGGTACTACCAGATCGCCCGCTGCTACCGCGACGAGGACTTCCGGGCCGACCGGCAGCCGGAGTTCACCCAGCTCGACATCGAGATGTCCTTCGTCACCGAGGACGACGTGATCGACCTCGGTGAGGCGATCGTCGCCACGCTCTGGAAGGAACTGGCCGGGCACGAGATCTCCCGGCCGATCCCGCGGATCACCTGGCACGACGCGATGGCCCGGTACGGCTCCGACAAGCCGGACCTGCGCTACGGGGTCGAGCTGACCGAGCTGACCGACTACCTGCGGGGCACCGAGTTCCGGGTCTTCGCCGGCGCGATCGACGCCGGTGGGTACGTCGGCGCGGTGGTCATGCCCGGCGGCGCGTCCCAGACCCGCAAGGAGCTGGACGGCTGGCAGGACTGGGCCAAGGCGCGCGGCGCGCGGGGCCTGGCGTACGTGGTGCTCGACGCCGAGACCGGCGAGGCGCGCGGCCCGGTGGCGAAGAACCTCTCCGCCGAGCACCTGGGTGGGCTCGCCGACGCGGTCGGCGCCAAGCCCGGTGACGCGGTCTTCTTCGCCGCCGGCACCAACACCCGCGAGGCGCAGGAGCTGCTCGGCGCGGCCCGGATCGAGATCGCCAAGCGGGCCGGCCTGATCGACGAGAGCGCCTGGGCGTTCTGCTGGGTGGTCGACGCGCCGATGTTCGAGCGCACCGACGAGGGCGGCTGGACCGCCGTGCACCACCCCTTCACCTCGCCGAACGCCGAGTGGGTGGACCGCTTCGAGGAGGCCCCGGACCGGGCGCTGGCCTACGCGTACGACATCGTCTGCAACGGCAACGAGATCGGTGGCGGCTCGATCCGTATCCACCGGGGTGACGTGCAGAAGCGGGTCTTCGACCTGCTCGGCATCACCGCGGAGGAGGCGCAGGACAAGTTCGGCTTTCTGCTGGAGGCGTTCAAGTACGGCGCCCCGCCGCACGGCGGCATCGCCTTCGGCTGGGACCGGGTCTGCATGCTGCTCGCCGGCGCGGACTCGATCCGCGAGGTCATCGCCTTCCCGAAGACCCGGGGCGGC
>NZ_JBPQTL010000187.1:0-2452 GCF_051386295.1 Micromonospora sp. URMC 105
CGGCCCGGTCACGCCGCCACCGCCAGCCGCCGGAACAGCATCGCGGACTGGAACCCCCCGAAGCCGCTGCCCACCGAGAGCGCCACGTCCACCGGCGTCTCCCGGGCCACGTTCGGCACGTAGTCCAGGTCGCACTCCGGGTCGCGGGTGGACCAGTTGGCGGTGGGGGGCACCACGCCGTACTCGATGGCCAGGGCGCAGGCGGCCATCTCGATCGAGCCGATCGCGCCGAGCGAGTGCCCGACCATGCTCTTGATCGAGCTGATCGGCACCTGGTAGGCGGCCTCGCCGAGCGCCCGCTTGAACGCCGCCGTCTCGTGCCGGTCGTTCTGCCGGGTGCCGGAGCCGTGCGCGCTGATGTAGGAGACGTCCGCCGGGGCGAGCCGCGCCTGCCGCAGCGTGTCGCTGATGGCCAGCGCCATCTCCACCCCGTCCGGGCGCAGCCCGGTCATGTGGAAGCCGTTGCTGCGGCTGGCGTACCCGGCGAGTTCGCAGTAGACGTGCGCGCCGCGCCGGCGGGCGTGTTCCCACTCCTCCAGCACCAGCACCGCGGCCCCCTCGGCGAGGACGAAGCCGTGCCGGTCGGCGTCGAACGGCCGGGAGGCGTGCGCCGGGTCGTCGTTGTCCGGGCTGGTCGCCTTGATCGCGTCGAACGAGGCGACGGTGACCGGGGAGATGGGCGAGTCGGCGGCGCCGGCGAGCACCACGTCCGCCTCGCCGTCGACGATCAGCTGGTGGGCGTACCCGATGGCGTCGATGCCGGAGGTGCAGCCGGTGGAGATCACCTGCGCGGGGCCGTGCAGCCCGTGCCGGCAGGCCACGTCGGCGGCGAGGCTGCTCGGCACCAGGGCCTGGTAGAGGTACGGCCCGCCGAGGGCGTGGTCGACCAGCCAGTGCCGGCCGGAGTCGCTGACCCGCACGTACTCCTGTTCCAGGGCCATGGTGCCGCCGACCGCGGTGCCGAGCACCACCCCGGTCACCTGCCGCTCGGCGTCGGTGAGCTCCAGGCCGCTGTCGGCGAGGGCCTCGGTGGAGCAGGCCAGGGCGAACTGCACGTACCGGTCGGCGCGCTGCCGCTCGGCGAGGGTGAGCCCGGCGGCGTCGGCGTCGAAGTCGCACTCGGCCGCGATCTGGGAGCGGAACGGCGACGGGTCGAAGAAGGTGATCCGCCGGGTCGCCGTGCGTCCCTCGGTGACGGTCTTCCAGAACCTGTCCCGGGTGGCGCCGCCCGGCGCGACCACCCCGACGCCGGTGACGACCGTGCGGCGCCCGGTCACGACGCGCCCCGCTGCTCGACCAGCTCGGTGTCGACGTGGCCGAGTTCCGGGCGGGGGGCCAGGGGGCCGAGGTGGAAGACCACCTCGGCGGGCTCGTCGCCGGTGTTGCGCAGCCGGTGCCGGACGTTGCGGGGCACGAACAGCGCCTCGCCGGCGGCCAGCGGCACCGGCTCGTCGTCCAGGTCGACGGTGATCGCGCCGCGCGCGACGTACAGGAACTCCTCGCTGTAGGGGTGGTAGTGCTCGGCGATCCGCTCCCCCGGCGCGAGCGCGGCGACGCCCATGAAGCCCGAGGTGCTGCCGACGGTCTTCGGGCCGAGCAGCACCCGCAGCTCCCCGCCGCGCCGCCGGTCGGCGGCCACGTCGCGGGCGGCGACCAGTCCGGTGGTGATCTCACTCATCGTCGCCTCCCGCGTGCGCCCGCTCGACGCGCTCCTTGATGACGTCGAGCTGCACCCGGCTGTTGGCGTTGATCCGGGCCGTCATGCCGGCGTTGTCCACCGGGGCGGTCGGCTTCATCGCGAAGTCCTGCACCCAGGTCATCCGGACGCCCCCGGGTTCCTCGGTGTAGCGCCAGTGGATCCGCATGTACTCGAACGGCCCGGTCTCCACCCGGTGCGCCCGCACTTCGCGGGCGGCGGGGTCGGCGGTGCGTTCGCTGACCCAGCTCCAGGCGATCCCGTTCTCGTCCGGGTGCATGGTGAGCCGGAAGCGGACGGTGTCGCCGTCGCGGTGCAGGATCTCCACCGCCGCGTACTCGGTGAACAGGTCGGTCCACCGGGCCACGTCGTTGGTCATCTCCCAGACCAGCGGCAGGGGCGCGGCGATGACGATGCTGTTCTCGGTGTGGCCGGGCGGCTGGGCGCGGCGAGCGACCAGGTCCGCGACGGCGGGGATGCTGAGCTGCCCGGCCTGCTCGGGGATCTGCACCCGCCACCGGTCGGCCACCACGGCCGAGAGCTCCAGCAGGGCCAGCGAGTCCATGCCCAGCTCCTCCAGGGAGGCGGCGGGGGCACGGGCGGCCGCGTCGGCGTCCAGGCCGCAGTGCGCCACCAGGATGTCGGTGATCTCGGTGGTCAGCGGCTGGCCGTGGGTGACGGTCATCGGGTCCTCCTCGGAAGCGGTCAGGACTTCTCGGTGGCCGGCGCCGCGGTGGCGGCGACCGGCCGGGTGGT
>NZ_JBPQTL010000188.1:0-2368 GCF_051386295.1 Micromonospora sp. URMC 105
TCGCGCCGCTGACCGCCGAGGAGATCTGGCGCGGCCTCACCGGCGAGCGGTCGGTGCACCTGACCGACTGGCCGTCGGCCCAGGAGTTCCCGGCCGACCACGAGCTGGTCTCCGCGATGGACAACGTGCGCGCGGTCGCCTCGGCGGCGCTGTCGCTGCGCAAGGCCAAGGGCCTGCGCGTGCGGCTGCCGTTGTCGACGCTGACCGTGGCCTCGCCGGTCGCGGAGCAGCTGCGCCCCTTCAGCGACCTGGTCGCCGACGAGGTCAACGTGAAGGAGGTCGTCTTCTCCGACGAGGTGTCGGCCTACTGCCAGCAGGTGCTGACCGTGGTGCCGCGGGCGCTCGGCCCCCGGGTCGGCAAGGCCGTGCAGCAGGTGATCAAGGCGGTCAAGGCGGGGGAGTGGGAGCTGGTCGACGGCGCCCCGGTCGCCGCCGGCGTCACCCTGGCCGAAGGCGAGTACGAGCTGCGCCTGGTCGCCGCCGACGCCGAGCACTCCGCGCCGCTGCCCGGCGGCGAGGGCGTGGTCGTGCTGGACACCGAGGTCACCCCGGCGCTGGCCGCCGAAGGGCTGGCCCGGGACGTGGTCCGGGTGGTGCAGCAGGCCCGGCGGGACGCCGATCTGGACGTCTCGGACCGGATCGTGGTGTCGGTGTCGGCCTCCGAGGAGGTCCGGGCGGCGGTGTCCGCGTACACCGACTTCGTGGCCCGGGAGGTGCTGGCCGACACGGTCGACTTCGCCGAGGGCGTCGACGGGTTCGCCGGCGAGGTCGGCGAGGGCGAGCGGGTGACGGTGGCCGTGCGCCGGGTATGACGCACTTCGGCGGTGGTGGTCCGGCGGTGTCCCGCCGGGCCGCCACCACCGGCCCCGCCCACCCCTCACAGGCCCGCTCAGCAGCCGGTCGGCCCGGCCACCCGCGCGGTGCCCCGTGGACCCGTCCGCTACCGTGACACCGCCTGTTCACGCACGACCGCCGGAGGACCAGTGCCCCTGCTCTACACCATCGGCAAGCTCACCGTGGCGCCCGCGCTGCGGCTGGCCTTCCGTCCGACCGTGGAGGGGTTGGAGCACATCCCGGAAACCGGTGGTGCGATCTTCGCGGGCAACCACCTCTCGGTCGCCGACGAACTCTTCCTCGGCACCGTCGTCCCCCGGCACCTGGCCTTCTGGGCCAAGTCGGAGTACTTCAAGGGCACCGGGCCCAAGGGCGCCCTCTCCAAGTTCGTGCTCACCGGCCTGGGGGCCATCCCGGTCGAGCGGGCCGGCGGCCGGGCGGCGCTGTCCGCGTTCGACGCCGCCATCCCCGCGCTGCGCGGTGGTGACCTGGTCGCGGTCTACCCGGAGGGGACGCGCTCGCCGGACGGGCGGCTCTACCGGGGGCGTACCGGCGCGGCCCGGCTGGCGGTGGCGGCCGGCGTGCCGATCATCCCGGTCGGCATGATCGGTACCGACAAGGCCCAGCCGATCGGTGCCCGGGTGCCCCGGCCCGGCCGGGCGAAGATCACCGTCCGGTTCGGCAAGCCGCTCGACTTCACCGGCCGGCCGGACGACCGCACCTCGCTGCGCGCGATGACCGACGAGCTGATGGCCGAGATCCAGAAGCTCACCGGCCAGGAGTACGTGCCCCGCTACGCGCCGCCGCGCGCCCACCCGCCGCTGGCGGGGGAGCCCGGCGCCGTCTGACCCGCCCCGGCGGCTCGCCGCCGCTCAGGGCTGCGCGGGCGCCGGCGCGACGATCTCCTTCCGCAGGACGTCCAGCAGGCGGGCGCTGTCGTCGACGGAGAGCCGGGTGAAGACGGCGGTGGTGATGCTGCCGTAGTCGACCGAGGTGCAGACCACCACGTCGGTGCCGTCCGACCGGCCCGTGGCGCACCGCTCGTACCGGCCGCGTACCCCGGTCTCGACCGGCTGCGGGGTGCCGAGCCGGTAGGTCTCGGTCAGCCGGGTCATCTCGTCGTCCGCATCGGACTCCGGGTTGAACCGGAAGCCGGTGCCACCGAAGACGGTGACCCGCTTGCCGTCGCCGGTGGCGTAGACCCCGGCGAAGACGTCCTCGGAGAGCAGGTTCGCCGCCCGTACCTCGGCCTTCAACCGCTTGGCGGTGGCCTGGCTGCCGGCGTCCTGGCGCAGCGTCAGGTCGGCCACCTGGCCGGGCAGTTCGGCCTTGGCCGGGTACTGCTCCCACATCGGCTTGCCGAACCAGGCGGGGCAGCCGCAGCAGCAGATCAGGCTGAGCAGCAGCACCCAGGGCCAGCGCCGGCGACGCCGCACGGGCACCGGGACGTACCCGCGGGGGGCCTGCCACCCCGGCGGCGGGGTGACCGCCTCCGGCCGGCGGCCCCGGCGCTTCGGCGGACGAGCCGGCGCGG
>NZ_JBPQTL010000189.1:0-2307 GCF_051386295.1 Micromonospora sp. URMC 105
TCAGCCACCAACCGCCACAACTGCTCCGGCGACGACACCCCACCCGGGAACCGACACGCCATCCCCACGATCGCGACGGGTTCCTGCTCTTTCTCCTCGACTTCGCGCAGCCGCCGGCGCGCGTCGTGCGCGTCGGCGATGGCGCGCTTGAGGTATTCGCGAAGCTTGTCCCCGTCTGCCATTGTGTTCAGCTCCCCAGGATGGCGAATGCGATCGATGGATCAGGTGGTGCCGGGCCGCAGCAGCGGCGGGCCCGGATGGTTCACTCGAACTCGTCGACGAGGGCGAAGAGTTCCTCGTCGCTGGCGGAATCAAGGTCGGCGTCCACGGTCGCCCCGCGGACCTGCTCGTGGTGGACGTCCAACAGACGGCGCAGACGGCTGTCGATCTCGTTCCGGGTCGCCGCGTCCCACGTCGCGGAGCGGATCATCGTCTCCAGCCGGTCGAGGTCGCTCAGGACCGGGACCTCTGTCGGCTCGTCGACCGGGAGCTGTTCACGCAGCAGGGCAGCCAGAGCCACCGGGGTCGGGTAATCGAAGACGAGGGTGGTGGGCAGCCGCAGCCCGGTGGCCGCGTTGAGCTGGTTGCGCAGTTCCACCGCGGTCAGCGAGTCGAAGCCCAGCTCCTGGAAGGCTCGGTCCACCTCCACGTCGCCGATGTCGGCGTGGCCCAACACCGCCGCCACGCTGCTGCGTACCAGGTCGACCAGGATCCGGTCCCGGTCCTGTGGGGCGGCGGCGGCCAGGCGACGTACGAGCGAAGCACTGTCCGTCGCCGGGTCGGCAGCCCGCCGCGGAATCTGCACGAGTCCGCGGAGCAGCGGTGGTGGCTGCTCGCCTCGGGCCCGCAGTCCGGCCAGATCCAGCCGGGTCAACGCCAGGATCGGCTCGGCCGTCGCCTGAGCGGCGTCGAAGAGGGCCATCGCGTCCTGCGAGGACAGCGGCAGCAGGCCGAAGCGTGCCATCCGTTTCAGGTCGACCTCGGCGAGGTGATCGGTGAGCCCGCTGGTCTGCTCCCACAGACCCCACGCGAGCGACGTGCCCGGCATTCCCTGGGCACGCCGGTGCCGGATCAGGGCGTCGAGGAAGGTGTTGCCTGCCGCGTAGTTGGCCTGGCCCGCCGTTCCGAGCAGCCCCGCCACCGAGGAGTAGACGACGAACGCGGACAGGTCCCACCGCCGGGTGAGTTCGTGCAGGTGCCACGCCGCGTCCACCTTGGGACGGAGCACGGCGTCGAGCCGTTGCGGCGTCAGATTCGGGACCAGACCGTCGTCGAGGACGCCGGCGGTGTGCACCACGGCCGACAGGGGCTGCTCGTCGGGTATCGCGTCCAGGACCGCGGCGAGCGCGTCCCGGTCGGCCACGTCACAGGCGACGATGTCGGCGACCGCCCCCAACCGGGCGAGTTCGTCGCGCAGATCGCCGGCGCCCGGCGCGTCGGCGCCACGTCGGCTCAGCAGCAGCAGCCGGGACACCCCGTGCTCGGTCACCAGGTGGCGGGCCAGCACCGCGCCGAGGGCGCCGGTGGCACCGGTGATCAGGACGGTGCCCGATCCCCAGTCCGGTGCCGAGGATCCGGTCGCGGTCGTCACCGCCCGGTTCAGCCGGGGCACGGAGACCGTGCCGCCGCGTACCAGCAGTTGCGGTTCGCCGGTGGCGACCGCGGCCGGCAGCACTGCCGCGGACCGCGGGTCGTCGTCGATGTCGACGAGGATGAAGCGGTCGGGCTGCTCGGTCTGCGCCGAGCGCACCAGGCCCCAGACGCCGGCGCCGGCGAGGTCCGTCAGGTCCGCGGGGCCGGTGGCCACCGCGCCCCGGGTCAGCACCACCAGCCGGGAGGTGTCAAGCCGCTCGTCGGCCAGCCACGCCCGCAGCCGGTCGAGCACCTGTGAGGTGGCTCGCCGGGCTCGCACCGGTACCGGCCCGTCGTCGCCGGTGGCCGTCGGCGCCACGACCAGTGCCGGTGCCGCCGCGCCGGCGTCCATGGCCCGCAGCAGGGACGCCACGTCCGGGTACGAGGGGGCAGCACCCGGCCAGGGTGTGTCGCCGAGGCTGGGCCATGCCGCGATCTCGTCGGTGCTCTCGTCGACCGGTAGTTCCGTCCACTCGACGGCGAAGAGTCCGTCGAGTGCCGCGGCGCCGGCCGCCAGCAGGGCCTCCCGGTTCAGCGGTCGCAGGAGCAGGGAGTCGACCCGCGCCACCGGCACGTCCCACTCATCAGCCACCGACAGCGACACCGTCAACGAATCACCATCACCAGAGCCCGGCTGCAACCACACCCGAAGCGCCGACGCCCCTGACCCGCCAA
>NZ_JBPQTL010000190.1:0-2006 GCF_051386295.1 Micromonospora sp. URMC 105
AACGCTACGTCGCCCGGGAGATCTACCGACGCCTGGAAACCGCACCCCAAACACTTGACGCGGCATAGGAGCGTCGCTCGACTCCTGTCGCACGGGATATCGGGTCCGGTGCGCGCGACACGAGTCCGACTTTTCCGAAATAGCTTGACTCGCCTCTGGCGCAGTGTGACTCTATGGGTACGCAGCGTTGTCGCGACGAAGGTCCGGTAACGCGCGGGGGAACCAAACCGGGGGGATGCACGGGGCGGCCGGCTCGTGGACGGAAAGTCCGTCCATCACCGACCGCCCCGTGCGCTGTCTCCGGGCGGCCTCCGTGCAGACCTCAGCCATGCGCGTAAGGTGGAAGGTCGCGCAGCACACCGTTCGACAGGAGCTTCCATGACCAGCACCCTCCAGGCGTCCACCAGTGGCGCGCGGCCGAGCACCCTCGCCGAGGGCGACTACAAGGTGGCGGATCTGTCGCTCGCCGAGTTCGGGCGCAAGGAGATCCGTCTCGCCGAGCACGAGATGCCCGGCCTGATGGCGATCCGCCGCGAGTTCGCCGACGCCCAGCCGCTCGCCGGCGCCCGCATCACCGGCTCGCTGCACATGACCATCCAGACGGCCGTCCTGATCGAGACCCTGGTCGCGCTCGGCGCGCAGGTCCGCTGGGCGTCCTGCAACATCTTCTCCACCCAGGACCACGCCGCCGCCGCGATCGTCGTCGGCCCCACCGGGACCCCCGAGGCCCCGGCCGGCGTCCCCGTGTACGCCTGGAAGGGCGAGAGCCTGGAGGAGTACTGGTGGTGCACCGAGCAGGTGCTCACCTGGCCCGACGGCGGCGGCCCCAACATGATCCTCGACGACGGCGGTGACGCCACCCTGCTCGTGCACAAGGGCGTCGAGTTCGAGAAGGCCGGCGTCGTTCCGCCGGTCGAGACCGCCGACTCCGAGGAGTACGCGGTCATCCTCGGGCTGCTGCACCGCTCGCTCGCCGAGGACGGTCAGCGCTGGACCCGGATCGCCGCCGAGATCAAGGGCGTGACCGAGGAGACCACCACCGGCGTGCACCGGCTCTACGAGATGCACCGCGCCGGCACCCTGCTCTTCCCGGCCATCAACGTCAACGACTCGGTGACCAAGAGCAAGTTCGACAACAAGTACGGCTGCCGCCACTCGCTCATCGACGGCATCAACCGCGCCACCGACGTGCTCATCGGCGGCAAGATGGCGGTCGTCATGGGCTACGGCGACGTGGGCAAGGGCTGCGCCGAGTCGCTGCGCGGCCAGGGCGCCCGGGTCGTGGTGACCGAGGTCGACCCGATCTGCGCGCTCCAGGCGGCGATGGACGGCTACCAGGTCGCCACCCTGGACGACGTGGTCGAGCAGGCCGACATCTTCATCACCGCCACCGGCTGCTACGACGTCATCACCAACGAGCACATGGCCCGGATGAAGCACCAGGCCATCGTCGGCAACATCGGCCACTTCGACAACGAGATCGACATGGCCGGCCTGGCGAAGCGCTCGGACGTCACCCGGGAGAACATCAAGCCGCAGGTCGACCTCTGGAAGTTCGACGACGGCCACGCGATCATCGTGCTCTCCGAGGGCCGCCTGCTGAACCTGGGCAACGCCACCGGTCACCCGAGCTTCGTGATGTCGAACTCGTTCGCCAACCAGACGATCGCCCAGATCGAGCTGTACACGAAGACCGAGGAGTACCCGATCGGCGTGTACGTGCTGCCGAAGCACCTGGACGAGAAGGTCGCCCGGCTGCACCTGGACGCGCTGGGCGCCAAGCTGACCCAGCTCACCAAGGAGCAGGCGTCCTACCTCGGCGTCTCCGTCGAGGGCCCGTTCAAGCCGGAGCACTACCGCTACTGAGTTCCACCTCTGAAAGGACCGGGTCGGCCGCCACGCGGCCGGCCCGGTCCTTTTTCGCGTACGCCCGTCGGCCGTCGCCCCCGGCCCTTGCGCCTGTGTGCGGTGTGTCGGGGTGTCCGGGCGCGGGGACACCCCGACAC
>NZ_JBPQTL010000191.1:0-1993 GCF_051386295.1 Micromonospora sp. URMC 105
CCCCCCCCCCCCCCCCCCGACCGGTTCACTCCGAGGGCGGGGTGAAGCTGGAGGTGCGGGTCATCCCGGCCGCGCGCCCCTTGGCGGCGATCACCAGGGCCATCTTGCGGGACGCCTCGTCGATCATCTCGTCGCCGAGCATCACCGCGCCGAGCTTGCCGCCCGCCTCCGAGGTGTAGTGCTCGTACGCGTCGAGGATCAGCTCGGCGTGGTCGTAGTCGGCCTGGGCCGGCTGGTAGACCTCGTTGGCGGCGTCGATCTGGCCGGGGTGCAGCACCCACTTGCCGTCAAAGCCCAGCGCCGCGGAGCGCTTGGCCACCTCGCGGAACGCGTCGACATCGCGGATCTGCAGGAACGGGCCGTCGATCGCCTGCTTGTCGTGCATCCGGGCGGCCATCAGGATCCGCATCAGGATGTAGTGGTAGGGGTCGCCCGGGTAGTCCGGGATCAGCGCGCCGACCACCAGCGACTTCATGTTGATCGAGGCCATGAAGTCGGCCGGGCCGAAGATGATGGTCTCCACCCGGGGCGAGGCGGCGGCGATCGCGTCGACGTTGACCAGGCCGGCGGCGTTCTCAATCTGCGCCTCGATGCCGATCCGGCCGACCTCCAGGCCGAGGGTCTTCTCGATCTGGGTCAGCGTCAGGTCCAGCCACTGCACCTGGGCGGCGTTCTGCACCTTCGGCAGCATGATGCAGTCGAGGTTCGCGCCGGCGCCCTCGACCACCTCGATGACGTCCCGGTAGGTCCACGGCGTGGTCAGGTCGTTCACCCGGACAACCCGGGTCTTGCCGGCCCACTCGCCCTCGTTGAGCGCGGCGACGATGTTCTTGCGGGCGTCCGGCTTGGCCAGCGGGGCGACCGCGTCCTCCAGGTCGAGGAAGACCTGGTCGGCGGGGAGGCCCTGGGCCTTGCCGAGCATCTTCACGCTGGAACCCGGCACGGCGAGGCAGGACCGGCGGGGGCGACCGACTGCGGCCATAGGATGCGCTCCTTCCAGCGTCCGGCGGGCACGCCGACGCCACCTGAATGACAAAGCGAGAACTTAACGATCCCAAAGGGCGTTGTGACGCCACGGTAACCTCGTGCCGTGACCGGGGTGAATGGACCTGTGGAAGATCTCACTGGGCGTCGGACCGTGGTGGTGACCGGGGCCAGCTCCGGGATCGGTCTGGCCGCCGCGACGGCCCTGGCCCGCCGGGGCGACCAGGTCGTGCTGGTCGGGCGCGACCCGGCCCGGCTCCAGGCCGCCGGCGACCGGGTACGCGAGGCGAGCGGCGAGCGGCCCGAGCTGTTCCGCGCCGACTTCGCGGTGCTCGACGACGTACGCGGGCTCGCCGAACGGCTGCGGGCGGCGTACGACCGGATCGACGTGCTGGCCAACAACGCCGGGGCGATCGTGCTGGCGCCGATCACCACCGTGGACGGCTACGAGCTCTCCATGCAGGCCAACCACCTGGCCCCGTTCCTGCTGAGCAACCTGTTGCGCGACCGCGTCGGCCGGATGGTGGTGACCGCCTCCGGCGCGCACCGCAGCGGGGCACTCGACCCGGACGACCTGAACGCCACGCTGCGCCCGTACCGGCCGGTGCGCGCGTACGGCACCAGCAAGCAGGCGAACATCCTGTTCACCGCGGAGGCGGCCCGGCGCTGGCCGGACGTGCCGTCGTACTGCTTCCACCCGGGCGTGGTGCGGACCCGGTTCGGGGCGGACAGCCGGCTGGTCGCCCTCGGCATGCGGATCATGCCGTTCCGCAGCCCGGAGAAGGGCGCGGAGACGCTGGTCTGGCTCGCCGACCAGGATCCGTCCCGGCTGGTCCACGGCGCCTACTACGCCGACCGGAAGCTGCGCCGGCCACTGCGCAAGGCGGCCGACCCGCAGCTCGCCGCCCGCCTCTGGACGGCCAGCGCCCAGGCCGTCGGCATCGACGGGTGACCGCGGCCTGACCGACCGCCGACCGCCGACCGCCGGCCGGCGGCGGGCGGTCAGGCC
>NZ_JBPQTL010000192.1:0-1990 GCF_051386295.1 Micromonospora sp. URMC 105
GGCCGAGCCACCGGTCCGTCCCGTCGCACCGGTGACCTCACCCCCGGCCGGCGACGGCCCCGCGACTTCACCCACCACCGGCGGTGGCCCGGTGCCCTCGCACCCCGCCGGTGGTGGCGCGTCGACCTCGCCCGCTGCCAACGACGGCCGTGGGCGGCCCGGTGACCCGGTGGCCGCGCACTCCGCCGGCGGTGACCCGGGACCGTCCGGTCGCTCGGACGCCCCGCCTCCGGCCGGTGCACCCGGACGGACCGGTGCCCCGGGACGGACCGGTGGCTCGGCCGCCGTGAGATCGGCCGGTGCGGGAGCTGTCGACGCCACGCCGGTGGACGACGAGGAGTGGCCCGAGCCGGCCCGGCTGGGTGGCTCCGGAGCGGCTCCCGCCGCGGTTGGTGGCGACGCCGCGAGCGACTGGCCCGAGGCGGCCCGTCCCGGTGGCGCGACCACTTCGAACACCGGGTCGTCCGGCCCGGCCGCCGTGGTTTCCGGGGGGCCGACGGCCGGCGCGGCACCGACCGCGTCCACGCTGACCGTCGCGCCGAAGCAGTCCGCGCCCCCGTCCGGCAACGGCAACGGCGCACCGGTGAGCAGCGCGATCGCGGCGGCGCGGGCCGCCGCCGCTGCGGCTGGCACCGCGGCCGCGAAGGGTCCGCGTACCGCCCAGGCGAACCGGAAGACCGCCGACGCCGAATGGGCCGGGGAGCCGCCGTACGACCCGGACTTCGACGGGCCGCTGCGCGGCGGTGGTCGCCCCCAGCCGGCGGCGACCCCGACCTACGAGGGGTTCGACCCGGGTGACGAGCCGCTGGACGAGGTGATCGACGAGCGAACCGCTCGGCAGTCCAGCGAGGAGCAGGCGGTGCAGCTGCTCCGGGAGGCGTTCGGCGCCGAGAAGATCGACGAGGTCGACGCGCGCTGAGCGCGCGCCGGCCGACAAGGACGTGTGCCGCCGCCCGACTAGGCTGGGCGCGGCCGAGCAGACGAGTGCGAGAAGGAGCCATCCGTGCGCCCAGGTGGACAGCCGAACATGCAGCAGATGCTGAAGCAGGCGCAGAAGATGCAGCAGCAGATCGCCAAGGCGCAGGCCGAGCTGGCCGAGGCTGAGCTGACCGGCACCGCCGGCGGCGGCCTGGTCACCGCGACCGTCTCCGGCGCCGGTGAGATCAAGAGCATCAAGATCGATCCGAAGGCGGTCGACCCGGAGGACGTGGAGACCCTGGAGGACCTGGTCGTTGCGGCCCTGCACAACGCCGCCGAGGCGGCCAAGGAGCTGACCGAGAAGAAGATGGGCCCGGTCGCCGGCGGCATGGGCGGCCTCGGCCTGCCCGGTTTCTGAGCCGGCCGATGTACGAAGGCGCCATCCAGGACCTGATCGACGAGCTGGGCCGGCTGCCGGGCGTGGGCCCGAAGAGTGCCCAGCGGATCGCGTTCCACGTCCTGTCCGCGGACCCGGCCGACGTCAACCGGTTGGCCGGCGCGCTGCGCAAGGTCAAGGAGCTGGTCCGGTTCTGCACCACCTGCTACAACGTGGCCGAGTCCGACCAGTGCCGGATCTGCCGTGACCCGCGCCGCACCGACGAGGTGCTCTGCGTGGTCGAGGAGCCCAAGGACGTGGTGGCCATCGAGCGGACCGGCGAGTTCCGCGGTCGCTACCACGTGCTCGGCGGGGCGATCAATCCGCTGGAGGGCATCGGGCCGGACAACCTGCGCATCCGCGAGCTGATGACCCGGCTCAGCGGCGGTGCGGTCCGGGAGCTGATCCTGGCCACCGACCCGAACACCGAGGGCGAGGCGACCGCGACCTACCTGGCCCTGATGGTCAAGCCGATGGGCATCTCGGTGACCCGGCTCGCCAGCGGCCTGCCGGTCGGCGGCGACCTGGAGTACGCCGACGAGATCACCCTCGGCCGCGCCTTCGAAGGCCGCCGCGCAGTCTGAGCGGTAGCACGGGCGCCGAGTAGTACCGATGGGTCCACGCCGACAGGCGTGG
>NZ_JBPQTL010000193.1:0-1942 GCF_051386295.1 Micromonospora sp. URMC 105
GGGTGGCGGCGCCGTCGCGGATCTTGGTGATCTCGACGTGCTCGTCCTTGTGGTGGGCCAGGTTGGGGTCGCCGGGGACTCCAGCTGCCGGGCGCGGCGGCGCTCGGCCACCACGTCCCGGATGCGCCGCTGCATCTGCCGGCGGATCCGCATCCGCTCGTTGTTGTTGATCACGCTTGCTCCTCCCCCGAAGGCGCGCGCCGGGGCATACCCGGTATGTGAATAGTAAGACGTGCGAGCGACAGAATTAGTTGCCCAAGATCGCGAACTTTTTCTCCGGCTCGCCTGGCACCGCACCCGGCCGGTGCCGCTCCACTACGGTTGCTCCCATGAGCCAGAGCAACGGGCGGCAGCCGGGCCGCGATCCGGAGCGGCACCGGGGCGCGGTCACGCTGCGCCGCGGCGCGATCCCGACCAGCACCGCCGACCAGCGGCTGCTCGACTCCCGGGGCCGGGGCGACTGGAAGACCAAGGACGCCTGGCGCGCGCTGCGGATCCTCTCCGAGTTCGTGGAGGGCTTCGACACCCTGGCCGACCTGCCGCCCGCCGTCAGCGTCTTCGGCTCCGCCCGCAGCACTGCGGACAGCCCCGAGTACGGGCTGGCGCGGGAGCTCGGAGCCGCCCTGGCCCGGGCCGGCTACGCCGTCATCACCGGGGGCGGGCCGGGCGTGATGGAGGCCGCCAACCGGGGGGCCAGCGACGCCGGTGGGCTCTCCGTCGGGCTCGGCATCGAACTCCCCTTCGAGCAGGGGCTCAACGACTGGGTCGACCTGGCCATCGATTTCCGGTACTTCTTCGCCCGTAAGACCATGTTCGTCAAGTACGCCCAGGCGTTCGTGGTGCTGCCCGGCGGCTTCGGCACCATGGACGAACTCTTCGAGGCGCTCACCCTGGTGCAGACCGGCAAGGTCACCCGGTTCCCGGTGGTGCTGATGGGCAGCGCGTACTGGCGGGGGCTGCTCGACTGGCTGCGGGACAGCATGGCCGCCGAGGGCAAGATCGGGCCGGTCGACCTGGACCTGATCTGCCTCACCGACGACGTGGACGCCGCCGTCCAGCACATCGTCGAGGCGGAGGCCGCCCTCTCCGCCGAGCAGGAGGCCGTCCGCGAGGAGGCCGTCGCGCGGGCCGCCGCCGACCGGCAGGCCGCCACCGACAGTACGGCGAACGGCGCCGGCAGCGGCGGGCCGGCCGGCCCGAGCGGGTCGGGCGCGGGCCGGAAGGGCTGAGTCGTGGCGGCGATCTGCGTCTTCTGCGCCTCCTCCCGTACCCTCGACCGGCGCTGGCTGGAGTTGGCGACTGAGACGGGCGCGGAGCTGGCCCGGCGCGGACACACCCTGGTCAGCGGCGGCGGCTGCGTCGGGATGATGGGCGCCCTGGCCGACGGCGCGCGGGCGGCCGGCGGCCGCACCGTCGGGGTGATCCCGCAGGCGCTGGTCGACCTGGAGGTGGCCGACCTGGCCTCCGACGAGCTGCTGGTCACCGACGGCATGGCCAGCCGCAAGACGCTGATGGTCGACAAGTCGGACGCCTTCCTCACCCTGCCGGGCGGGCTGGGCACTTTGGACGAGCTCTTCGAGGTCTGGACCACCGCCACGCTGGCCCTGCACGCCAAGCCGATGGTGCTGGTCGACACAGACGGCTTCTACCGCCCGATGCTCGACTGGCTGGCCGGCCTCGCCGACCAGACCTTCCTCAAGCCGGCCGGCCTCGGCCTGCTCACCGTCGTCGACACCGTCCCCGCCGCCCTCGACCACCTGGAATCCCAGCTCGCCTGACCCTCGGCCCCCCCGGCCCCGTCGATCATGACGTTGACGGCGTCGAGGCCGCCTGTCGTGTCGCCAACCTCATGATCAACGCGACGTCGGGCGGGCTGGTCGGCGAAGTCCATCGCCTCGAAGTCGTCCTTGCGCCGGGCGTACGCCCGGACCAGCGGGAGCAG
>NZ_JBPQTL010000194.1:0-1921 GCF_051386295.1 Micromonospora sp. URMC 105
TTGGCGGGTCCGGGGCGTCGGCGCTTCGGGTGTGGTTGCAGCCGGGCTCTGGTGATGGTGATTCGTTGACGGTGTCGGTGTCGGTGGCTGATGAGTGGGACGTGCCGGTGGCGCGGGTCGACTCCCTGCTCCTGCGACCGCTTGCCGCCGAGACGTTGCGGCAGGCCGACCCGATCGGCGATGGCCTCACGGAAGTGCGGTGGACCGACCTACGGGTCGGCCACGACGCCGAGCCGTCGGACTGGGTACTCCTGCCGTCGTCGACGCCGACGCCGATCGAGGCCGTGGACGCCCTGCTCGCCACGGCACCCCCACCGGCAGCGGTGGTCCTTCCGCTCGACGGCGCCGGCGAGGCGACCACCGACGTGCCGACCGCCGTCCGCGACGCGCTCACCGAGACACTGCACCTGCTGAGGCAGTGGCTCGCCGACGACCGGCTGGCCGGTACCCGTCTCGTGCTGGCGACCAGACGCGCCGTCGGGGTCGACGCACAGGACGTGGTGGATCTGGTCCACGCCGGTGTGTGGGGCCTGGTGCGGGCAGCCCAGACCGAACATCCCGACCGTTTCGCACTCGTGGACGTCGACGCCTGGCCGGTACCGGTGGCGGCTGTCGCCGCAGCGGTGACTGCCGGGGAGCCCCAACTGACGGTACGCGCCGGTCGGGTCCTGGCGCCCCGCCTGGCCAGGGCCACCGTGCCCGACGAGCCAGCAGGCGGCCAATGGGACGACCGGGGTACGGTGCTGGTCACCGGTGGCACGGGTGCCCTGGGTGCCGTGGTCGCCCGACACCTGGTGACCGCTCACGGCGTCAGCCGGCTGCTGCTGACCAGCCGGCGGGGCCCACAGGCGCCCGGCGCGGCGGAGCTGCGGGCGGAACTCGCCGCGCTCGGAGCAGAGGTCGCCCTGGTGGCCTGCGACGTGTCGGATCGCGACGCACTGGCCGGCGCCCTGGCCCAGATCCCGGCCGAGCATCCGCTGACGGCGGTGGTGCACACCGCCGGGGTGCTCGATGACGCCACGGTCGAGGCCCTGACCCCGGAGCAGCTCAGCGCGGTACTGCGGCCGAAGGTGGACGCCGCGTGGCACCTGCACGAACTGACCCGGGGCATGGAGCTGTCCGCGTTCGTCGTCTACTCATCGATCGCCGGTCTGCTCGGCACCGCCGGCCAGGCCAACTACGCCGGCGGCAACGCCTTCCTGGACGCGCTCGCGCACCACCGCCGGGCCTGCGGGCTGCCAGGCGTGTCGCTGGCCTGGGGGCTGTGGGAGCAGGCCACCGGCATCAGCGGACACCTCGGCGAAACCGACCTGAAGCGGGTCGCCCGCTACGGTCTGCTGCCGCTGACGACTCCCGACGCCATGCGGCTCTTCGACGCCGCACTGCGTACGGATGCCGCGGTGCTCGCCGTGACCCGGTGGGACCTACCGGCCCTGCGCGGGCGGGAAGAGGCCCTGCCGCCCCTGGTGAAGAGCCTGCTCCCGCCGGCGCGACGGTCGGCCACCGCGGCCGCCGGGATCCCACTGGCTCGACGGCTGTCGGGACTGCCACCCACCGAGCGCAACCAGGTGCTGCGCGAGCTGGTCTTCGGGCAGGTGGCGACGGTGCTGGGGCACACGGGAGCCGACCGCATCGCACCCGACCGGTCGTTCCAGGAACTCGGCTTCGACTCGCTGACCGCGGTGGAACTGCGCAACCAGCTCAAGGCGGCCACCGGGCTGCGGCTGCCCACCACCCTCGTCTTCGACCACCCCACCCCGGGAGACGTGGTCCGTCACCTCGACGCCGAACTGGCCGTCGATGCGGGGCACCTGACCTCCGCACCCACATCGAGCGCGCCCACTGTCGCCGCCGATGAGCCGGTCGCGATCGTGGGGATGGCGTGTCGGTTCCCGGGTGGGGTGTCGTCGCCGGAGCAGTT
>NZ_JBPQTL010000195.1:0-1883 GCF_051386295.1 Micromonospora sp. URMC 105
TCGAGCCGGTCGCCGAGGATCACCGCGCCGGCCCGGACGAGCTGGGCCAGCCGGTCCACCTCGGTGGAGTGGAACGCGGCCGGGGCGAGCGGCTCGGTGTGCTCGCGCGCGACCACCAGCACCAGCCCGGCCCGGCCGAACGGCGCGATCGCGTAGTGGCTGCCGTCGGCGCCGGTCAGCGCCCGGGCCCGCAGCGGCGTCACCTCGGGCAGCAGCGGGGGCTGGGGCGCCCGCCAGCTCGCGTGCGCCACGGTCGCCGTTCCCCCGCCGCTGCGCGAGGCCCAGTCCAGCGGCACCACCGCGGCCACCGCCCAGTCGGCGGCGAGCAGACCGGGTACCGCGTCGACCAGGGTGGCCACCCCGTCGGCGGGGTTCGCGGCGACCTGGGCCAGCAGCTCCGCGTCCTGGCCGGTGGTGGTGGGCGCGCCGATCGCCCGCCAGACGCCGTCCACGCGTACCCCGGGGATGGCGGACAGGCCCGCCATCAACCGCTCCACCCGGGCGGCG
This sequence comes from Micromonospora sp. URMC 105, assembly GCF_051386295.1. Classification (NCBI taxonomy): domain Bacteria; kingdom Bacillati; phylum Actinomycetota; class Actinomycetes; order Micromonosporales; family Micromonosporaceae; genus Micromonospora; species Micromonospora sp. URMC 105. The sequence continues at coordinate 508 of NZ_JBPQTL010000195.1, forward strand.
CCGGGCCAGACCACGGTGAAGTCGTCCACGGCCCGCCCGCCGAGCCGTTCCAGGACGACCACCTGGACGATGTCGGCGCCGGAGACGCCGAGCGTACGGGCCACCTGGCCGAGCGTGCCGGGTCGGTCCGGCAGGGTCACCCGAACTCTCAGCAACATGTCTGTCCCTCCGCTCGGCGGGCCGGCCGTGGCGGCCGGCGGGCTGGACACCAGCCTGCGCGGTGACCATTTCGTCCCTGTTGCAGCGGCATGTCCCGGGAGGAAAACCCGGCTTGACAAGAAAGCTGAGCTGCCATCAACTATCCGGATGACCGATCCGGCCGTCGACGCGCTCCGGCCGGGAAGTTCTCCGGCCTCCCCCGCCTCCGCCACCGCGCCCACCGGGTCCCCGAAGGGCCTTGATCTCGACCGGCTCGCCGCTTACCTGGGCACCCACCGGCCCGAGCTGGCTGACGCGCCGCTGGCGGCCACCCTGATCGCCGGGGGCAAGTCGAACCTGACCTACCTGCTGCACGCCGGCGAGCGGGAGCTGGTGCTGCGCCGTCCGCCGCTCGGGCACGTGCTGGCCACCGCGCACGACATGGCCCGCGAGTTCCGGGTGATCTCCGCCCTCACGCCCACCGACGTGCCGGTCCCCGCAGCGGTGCTGCTCTGCGCCGACACCGACGTGATCGGGGCGCCGTTCTACCTGATGGAGCGGGTCCGGGGCGAGGTGTTCCGCAGCCGCGCCCAGACCGACCCGCTCCGCCCGGAGCAGCGGCGCGAGCTGGCCCTGGCGATGATGGACACCCTCGCCGCCCTGCACACGGTCGACCCGGCCACGGTCGGGCTGGGCGACTTCGGCCGCCCCGAGGGCTACCTGGGCCGGCAGGTGCGCCGCTGGGCCGGCCAGCTCGACCGGTCCCGCAGCCGTCCCCTGCCCGGCATCGACGAGCTGCGCGACCTGCTCGCCGGCACCGTGCCGGAGGGGGCGAACGCCGGCCGGATCGTGCACGGCGACTACCGGCTGGACAACCTCCTCGCCACCGTCGACCCGGTGTCGGTGCGCGCCGTGCTCGACTGGGAGATGGCCACCCTCGGCGACCCGCTGGCCGACCTCGGCCTGCTGCTGACGTACTGGGACGTGCTGGGCGACAGCGACCTCGCCACCGGCAACCCCGTCGCCGACGGCCTCGGCCCGCGCGCCGGGTTCCCCACCGGCGCCGAGCTGATCGAGCGGTACGCGGGCCGCAGCGACGTCGACGTCGGGCCGCTGCACTGGCACGTCGCACTCGGCTGCTTCAAGCTCGCGGTGATCTGCGAGGGCATCCACTACCGGCACACCCTCGGGCAGACGCTCGGCCCCGGCTTCGACCGCATCGGCGACATGGTCGCCCC
>NZ_JBPQTL010000196.1:0-1699 GCF_051386295.1 Micromonospora sp. URMC 105
TCGTCCGGGGCGCGGTCGGCGCGGCCATGGCGGGCTGCTCCGGCCGCGACGGGGTGGCCGAGGTCGGGGCCGGTACGGAGGTGGGGACGTTCGACGCGGCCGCGGCCGGCGGGTCCGTGGGGGACGACTCGTCCGGACCGGCCAGCACCCAGCCGGTGCCGGCCCCCACGGCGGCCAGCAGGACGAACGCCAGGCCGCCGCCGATCAGCAACGGGGCGCGGCCCGGCCGTCCCGGCTCGGGACTGTCCAGAAGGGTGTGTCCGTCGCTCATCGCACTCTCCGCCTCGTCACCCGCGACCGTACCGGGCGGCGCCAAGCCGTCACCGCACGTCGTCCCGGTCGTCACACGGCTCGCCGCGCCGACCAGGGGACGCTACGCTCCCCGGCATGGCCAGACTGGGCTGGGGAGGATCGGTCGCCACCGCGGTCGGCGTCGCTGCCGGCGTGGGTGCGGCACAACTGGGATTCGCGTACGGGCTGGGCGTCATCGACTGGGCCCCGGTCCAGCCCCCCGCCGCCAACGCCGCCTGGTACGCCAGCCTCGCCTGGGCGACCTGGATCGCCGCCGTCTCCACCATCGCCGGCGCCGTCTGCGCCCAGCGGATGGAGGAGAGCGGGCCCGACGCCGAACCCGCCGGCACGCTGCGCCGGGTGACGCTGGCCGTGGCCGGCGCGGTGGGCGCGCTGACCACGGTGCTGCTGGTGGCCGTACCGGCCCGGGCCGCGACCGTGCCCGACACCTTCTCGCCGCAGAGCCTGGCCGCCGGGTACGCGGTCGTCGGCGTGCTGGTCGGGCTGCTGATCGCGATCTGGGCGCTGCACACCCGGGCCGTCGCGACCAACGTGATCGCCACCGTCGGCTGGATCTGGCTGCTCGCCATGGTGTCGGTCGCGGACGGGGTGCTCGCCGGACGCGGCATGACCACCGCCCAGCTCGGCATCTGGCAGCTCAGCACCGACAGCGCGCGCTTCTGGCTGCGGGACTACGTCTACTGGCCGGGACTGCTGCTGGCCGTCGGTTCGGCGCTGCTGATCGGTGCGCTGGCCGCCCGGCGTAGCGCCCGGGTGGCCAAGTCGCGGCTCGGTGCTGCCGTGTCCGGTGCGGCCGGCCCGCTGCTCGTCGCGCTCGCCTACTTCGTCGCCGTGCCCCGGCTGGCCGGGGTCACCCCCGCCCAGGTCTCGGCGCACTTCGTCGCGCCGTACGCGGTCGTCGTCGGCGCGGTCGGCTCGGTGCTGGTGGCGGCACTCGCCCAGCGTGCCGAACGGCGCGCCGCCGCCCGTCACGCGGTGGTGCCCCGGCAGCGCACCGGCGACCTCGACGACGCCGCGTCCGACGCTGACCTCGCGTCCGCGGGCGACGCATTCGACACCCCCGGCGCATCCGGCGCGCCGCAGCGAGCCGCCGGCCCCACGGACATCCCCGGCGCGCCGCGTCGGGCCACCGGCCCCACGGGCGCCCCGGGCTCCGGCACGGTGACCACGACCGACACCCGACCGCACAGCACCGGGCACGTCGACCCGCTCGCCGCGACCGATCCGGCCCCGGCGGACACCCGCCCGGACAACGACTCCCCGACCACCGGCACCGGCCGGGCCCGACCGGCCCGCCGCGGCCGGGCCGCCCCGCCCGTCCGGGATTCCGCGGCGCAGCCCGCGACCCCGACCGACGAGACCGCGCCCGACCCGACGGCGCCACCCG
>NZ_JBPQTL010000197.1:0-1684 GCF_051386295.1 Micromonospora sp. URMC 105
CCCGCACCCCTTCCGGATCACGCACTTTCCGAGAAAGAGGGGCCTCCGCGCGCGGAACAGCCACGCTTTTCTGAAAGTGCGGCTCTTCGGGGTGGGGTGGATGGGTTAGTTGCACATATAGCGATGTGAGCATAGGTTGGGTTCGGGGCGCGGTGTGGACGGAGGGTGTGGGCGTGGGCGCAGGTCATGACCACCACGGGTCGGTCGCCAACGCGGCGCACCGCCACCGGGGGCGGCTCTGGGCGGCTTTCGCGCTGCTCGCCGCACTGATGGTGGTCGAGGCGGTCGCCGCGTTCGCCACCGGTTCGCTGGCCCTGCTCTCCGACGCCGGGCACATGTTCACCGACGTGCTCGGCATCGGCATGGCGCTGGCCGCCATCACCGCCATCCGGCACGGGGACCGGGACCCGCAGCGCACCTTCGGGCTCTACCGGCTGGAGGTGCTGGCCGCGCTCGCCAACGCCGTCCTGCTCAGCGGGGTGGCGATCTACGTGCTGGTCGAGGCGGTACGCCGGTTCGAGGACCCGCCGCAGGTGCGCACCGGGCCGATGCTGGCCGTGGCGGTGCTCGGCCTGCTGGCCAACCTCGTCGCGTTCGCGCTGCTGCGTCCGGGGGCGCAGGAGAGCATCAACCTGCGCGGGGCGTACCTGGAGGTGCTCGGCGACCTGCTCGGCTCGGTCGGCGTGATCGGCGCGGCGCTGCTCATCGCCGGCACCGGCTGGTGGTGGGCCGACCCCGCGGTGGCGGTCGCGATCGCCCTGTTCATCCTCCCCCGGACCTGGCGGCTCGGCCGGGCGGCGGTCCGGATCCTGGTCCAGGCCGCCCCGGAGCACCTCCAGGTGACCGCCGTGCACGACCGGCTGATCGCCGTCCCCGGCGTCGCCGAGGTGCACGACCTGCACGTCTGGACGCTCACCTCCGGCATGGACATCGCCTCCGCCCACCTCACCATGGCCCCCGGCGCCGAGGTCGGCACCGTGCTCGCCGCCGCCCGCGCCGCCCTGCACGAGGACTTCCACATCGACCACGCCACGCTGCAGATCGAGCCGGGCGCCGCCCCCGGCACCTGTGGGCAGGTCGAGTGGTGACGAAATCGGACACCTATTGTCCCGTTGTGCCACCTACATCAGGATTCACTCCCGTACCCTGAGTCACGAACCGGGCGGGCGTCACTTCCGTACCGGTAGGCTCGGTCCCGGCCTCCGCCAGGCGGCACCCACCGGTGCCGGCGGTGGCCGCCGCCTAATCGCCCGCGCGGGCGAGCCGGGGAACCAAGTTCGTGGGGTGCATCCGCGTCAGCGGTAGGGATCTTCCGTCCCGAACCCGTCAGCTAACCCGGTCGGCGGCTGACGGAAGGACATGTGCATGCACGTACGACGTACCACTGCCCGGCTGGCGGCCGCGGTCGTCGCGGCGCTCGCCCTCGGCGTGTCGTCCGCGCCGGTCCCGGCGACCGCCGCTGCACCCACCACCCGGCTCGCCGCCCCCGGCGACCCGGAGGGCGGCACCCCCGCACTGCGCGCCCAGCTCGAGGCGGCGAGCAAGGGCTGGATCGACGCCAAGGCCGCGCTGGAACGCTCCGCCAAGCGGCAGCGGGAGCTGGGCGACCAACTCAAGACCATCGAGTCGGAGCTGACCGTCCGGCACGGCAAGGTCGGCGAGATCGCCGGCGTGGCGTACCGGA
>NZ_JBPQTL010000198.1:0-1684 GCF_051386295.1 Micromonospora sp. URMC 105
TCGCGGTGGTGGGTGTGCGCCGTGGGCTGGTGGTCGTGCCGTGGGCGGTGGCGACGCTGGCCGCGGCGGTGGGGGGTGCGGGCATCGGGCCGGGGCCGGCGGTGTGGTCGGCGTCGCCGGGCAGCAGCGCCCAGACCGCCGCGCCGGTGGCGAGGGCGGTGCCGGTCAGCGCCGCGACGAGCACCAGTCGGCGTCGGCGGCGGGCGGGTGCGGGTACGTCGCCGAGGATGGCGATGACGGGCAGTTCGGTGGTGGGCCGGTCCTCCCCGTGGCGCAGGTTGACCTGCTGGAAGGCCAGCCAGTCGAGGATGGCGGGTAGCCGGCCGGTCAGGGTCTGGTGGTAGTAGCGCTCGCGGCGTTCGCGGTCCTCGGCGGGCCAGGTGCCGTGTTCCATGCTTTCCTGCACCGACAGTCGGCTGCCGTCGGCGGTGCTGGTGATTTCGCAGGTCAGCCGGGTACGCCGGTCGCCTTCCTGGCAGTGCAGCACGAGCAGTTCCGGTGCCCGGTGCTCGGCCACCTCGACTTCGAGGGCGGCGTGGAAGCCGGGCAGGGCCGCGGTGTGCAGAAGCAGCCGCCGGGGGGTCTGGCTGACCGTCTCGGTCTCGGTGAACCAGCGGGTGAGCAGCTGCGGGGTGGTCAGTGCGTGCCAGACCCGGTCGCGGGGGTGCGACAGGTCGACCTGGGCGCTGATCTCGATCACGGCGAGACTGTACGGGTTGTGGTGTGTGGCTGGGCACACCTGGGTGGGGTCTCGTGGGGTGCGGGTGGTCGCGGACGGTCCGGGTCGGCGGTGTGGCAGGCTGAGGGTGGACGCGACTGGCGGCACGGGGATGGGTCAACCATCGGGGAGCTCGTCGCGGGGGTCGACCGCCTGGGCCTCCGCGGACGAGGTGAGCCATGTCTGTTTCCGCTTCCCCGACGACTGCCACGGCCCGGCTGCTGCCCGGTAAGCCGGTGGCGGAGAAGATCTTGGCGGAGGTCGCCGGTCAGGTGGCGGCGCTGCGCGCGGCGGGGGTGACGCCGGCGCTGGCGACGGTGCTGGTGGGTGACGACGACGCGAGCGCCGGGTACATCCGGATCAAGCAGCGGCAGGCGGCGGAGCTGGGTTTCGCCTCGCCGCACGTGCATCTGCCGGCGTCGGCCTCGCAGGAGGATCTGCATCGGGTGTTGGCGGACTTCAACGCCGACGCGGGGGTGCACGGGGTGCTGGTGCAGCATCCGATCCCGGGTCATCTGGACTACGACCGGGCGTTGCAGGTGCTGGACCCGGACAAGGACGTGGACGGGATGCATCCGGTGAACATGGGCCGGTTGGCGTTGGGGCTGCCGGGGCCGCTGCCGTGCACGCCGGCGGGGATCGGGGCGCTGTTGGCGTACCACGGGGTGCCGGTGTCCGGGCGTGAGGTGGTGGTCCTGGGGCGGGGCGCGACGCTGGGGCGGCCGTTGGCGATGCTGCTGGGGCAGAAGCGGCCGACGGCGAACGCGGCGGTGACGGTGGTGCACACCGGGGTGGCCGACTGGCCGCGGTACACGCGGCGGGCGGAGATCCTGGTGGCGGCGGCGGGGGTGCCGGGGATCGTCCGGCCGGAGCACGTGCGTCCGGGTGCGGTGGTGGTCGGTGGTGGGGTGCGCTACGAGGGGCGGCGGTTGCTGCCGGACGTGGACGAGTCGTGCGCGTAGGTGG
>NZ_JBPQTL010000199.1:0-1679 GCF_051386295.1 Micromonospora sp. URMC 105
ACCCCACCCGCCTGCCTGCCCACCCGCCGCCATCGCCCCCGTGGTTCACAGCGTGGGATGTGGGGGCGGGGTGTGGCGGAGGGTCTCCTAGACTCGGTGGCACAACTGCATACCTCATCCAGAGGGGCTGAGGGATACGGCCCGACGACGCCCCGGCAACCACCCCGCGCGCTCATCGCTGAGCGCCCTGCGGGGCAGGTGCCAATTCCGTCCCCGCCGCAGGGTGCGATGCGGGGAAAGATGAGAGGACTCTCGACATGACGTCGACGCTTCCCGCCGCCCCCGGCATCGACACCACCGCCAGCCCGGCCCGCGCCCTGGTCTGCCGCGCCTGTTCGGCGCGCTACCCGCTCGCCGCCCAGCACGCCTGCTACGAGTGTTTCGGGCCGCTGGAGGTCGACTACGACACCGCCGCCCTGGCCGCCGTCACCCGGGAGCGGATCGAGGCGGGCCCGCAGAACATCTGGCGCTACGCCGCCCTGCTCCCCGCCGGTCAGGACCCGGCCGCCCGGGTGACGCTGGACCCGGGGCTGACCCCGCTGGTCGCCGCCCCGAACCTCGCCGCCGAGCTGGGCATCACCGCGTCGCTCTGGGTCAAGGACGACAGCGCCAACCCGACCCACTCGTTCAAGGACCGGGTGGTCTCGGTGGCGCTGACCGCCGCCAAGGCGCTCGGCTTCACCCGGTTCGCCTGCGCCTCCACCGGCAACCTGGCCAACTCGGTCGCCGCCCACGCGGCCCGCGCCGGCGTACCTTCGGTGGTCTTCATCCCCGGTGACCTGGAGCAGGGCAAGGTGGTCACCACCGCGGTCTACGGCGGCGAACTGGTCGCCATCGACGGTTCGTACGACGACGTGAACCGGCTCTGCGGCGAGCTGGTGGAGACCGACGAGTTCGAGGACACGGCGTTCGTCAACGTGAACGTGCGCCCGTACTACGCGGAGGGCTCGAAGACCCTCGGCTACGAGGTGGCCGAGCAGCTCGGCTGGCGGATCCCGGCCCAGGTGGTCATCCCGATGGCCAGCGGTGAGCTGCTCACGAAGATCGACAAGGCGTTCTCCGAGCTGGTCGAGATCGGCCTGGTCGAGGCGCCCGCCGGCGGCTGGAAGGTCTTCGGCGCCCAGTCCGCCGGCTGCAACCCGATCGCCGTCGCGCTGCACGGCGACAGCGACACCATCGTCCCGGTCAAGCCGACCGGCATCGCCAAGTCGCTCAACATCGGCGATCCGGCCGCCGGCCTCTACGCGCTGGAGGCGGTGCGCCGGACCGGCGGCTGGATGGAGTACGCCGACGACGAGGAGATCCGCGCGGGGATCCGGCTGCTCGCCCGTACCACCGGGGTGTTCGCCGAGACCGCCGGCGGGGTGACTGTGGCGGTGTTGCGCAAGCTGGTCGAGTCCGGCCGGCTGGACCCGGCCGCCGAGACCGTCGTGTTCAACACCGGCGAGGGCCTGAAGACCATCGACGCGGTCGCCGGCCAGGTCGGCCCGACCCACCGGATCAAGCCCTCACTCCGCGCCGCCCGGGACGCCGGCCTCCTCGCCTGACCCCGTTCCGCCGCCTCCCGCCCTCCGGTGCCCGTCGGTCGGCCCTCTCTCCGGCCCCGTTTGCGGCGTGTCGGGGCCTCCCGCCGCCGGTCCGGCGCACCGCCTCCAGCGCGTAGAGGCCGGCGGCCGGAT
>NZ_JBPQTL010000200.1:0-1481 GCF_051386295.1 Micromonospora sp. URMC 105
GCCCCCGCCCCGGAACCCCGTGCACTTTCCGAGAGAGCGGGGCCATTCGGCGCGTCGAGGCCACGCTTTCCGTGAAAGTGCGCGGGGCGCGGGGCGTGTGGGGTTAGAGGGTTTGGACGGTGGCGATGCGTTCTTCTAGTTGTTCGATCGTCGCCTGGGCGCTCGGGGGGCCGCCGCAGAGGCGGCGCAGCTCGGCGTGGATCTTGCCGTGGGGCTGGCCGGTGCGGTGGTGCCGGGCCGCCACCAGGGCGTTCAGCTGGCGCCGCAGGGCCACCCGGCGCTGGGCGGCACTCAGCGGTGCGGCCGGCGCCGCCGGGGCCTCAGCGGCCGGCTCAGCGGTCCGCGTGGCCGCCCGCCGGCGCTGGGCGGCGAGCTGTTCGGCCTGCCGCTTGGTGAGCAGCATGGAGACCTGGTCGGCGGTGAGCAGACCGGGCAGGCCGAGATACTCCTCCTCCTCCGGGGTGCCCGCCTGCGCGGCGGTGCCGAAGGACGCGCCGTCGAAGATGACCTGGTCCAGCTCGGCGGTGGCGGAGAGCGCGGTGAAGCGCTTCTCCAGTTCCCCGCTGGCCTGGTCGTCACGTTGGGCGCGCTCCAACAGGTCGTCGTCGAAGCCCTCGCGGTCCTTGGGCTTGCCGAGCACGTGGTCCCGCTCGGCCTCCATCTCGCTGGCCAGCCCGAGCAGGTGCGGCACGCTGGGCACGAAGACCGAGGCGGTCTCCCCGGGCCGGCGGGCCCGCACGAAACGCCCGATCGCCTGGGCGAAGTAGAGCGGGGTGCTGGCGCTGGTCGCGTACACGCCGACCGCCAGCCGGGGGATGTCGACGCCTTCGGACACCATCCGCACCGCGACCAGCCACCGCTGCTCGGACGCCGCGAACGTCGCGATCCGCGCGGACGCCCCCACGTCGTCGGAGAGGACCACCGCGGCCTTCTCGCCGGTCACCTGCTCGATCAGCTTCGCGTACGAGCGGGCGTTCTGCTGGTCGCTGGCGATGACGAGACCACCGGCGTCGGGCATCCCGGCGTTGCGCAGCACGGTCAGCCGCGCGTCGGCGGCCCTGAGCACCTGCGGCATCCAGTCCCCGGCCGGGTCCAGGGCGGTCCGCCAGGCCTGCGCGACCAGGTCCTGCGTCATCGGCTCGCCCAGCCGGGCCGCCAGCTCGTCACCGGCGTTGGTACGCCACCGGGTCTCCCCCGAGTACGCCAGGAAGAGCACCGGCCGGACCACGCCGTCGCGCAGCGCGTCGGAGTAGCCGTAGACCGAGTCGGCGCGGGAGCGCAGCAGCCCGTCGCCGCCGCGCTCGTAGCTGACGAACGGGATGGGGTTGTCGTCGGAGCGGAAGGGCGTACCGGTCAGCATCAGCCGGCGTACCGCGGGCTCGAAGGCGGCCTTGACCCCGTCGCCCCAGGAGCGGGAGTCACCGGCGTGGTGGATCTCGTCGAGGATGACCAGCGTGCGCCGGGTCATGGTGCGCCGCCGG
>NZ_JBPQTL010000201.1:0-1470 GCF_051386295.1 Micromonospora sp. URMC 105
TCTGTCGTCCCACCCCCCGTCCCCGCACCCCCGCGCCCACCGCGGTGATCATGAAGTTAGCGGCGGTGTTGATCTCCTCGACTGCCGCTAACTTCATGATCAGCGGGGTGGTCGGGGTGTGGTCCGGGGATCTTGGACAGTTGCCGTTCAGTCCGAACGGTAAGTGTCCAAGATCGGCTCGGACGAGGGTTCGTTTCAGGGCCGGATACGCCGCTGGCCGGCACCCCCTGACGGGGTGCCGGCCAGCGTGATTGAGCTTGCTCAGTTGTTCCAGTGCTCGGCGACGAGGTCGGCGGCCTGCTTCTCCCACTGCGCGTAGTGGAAGGGGTAGGCCGAGACCTGCACGGTCTGGGCGGCCTCGGTCAGCGGCATGTCCTGCCACCCGTCGACCTGCTTCAGGCCCTTGAGGAACGCCTTGGTGCTGTACTCGGGGTCGGTGATCTGCTCGACCGTGCCCCAACCCGAGCTCGGGCGCTGCTGGAACAGGCCCTGCGAGTCGTGGTCGTTGCGCTCACCCAGGTGGCCGAGGTTCTCCAGCTTCGACTCCTGCAGCGCGGTCGCGATCGCGACCACGGCAGCCCGCTCGTCCATGTCGGACTTCTTCGTCGCGGCGATGATCGCCTTGACGTTGGCGACCTGCTCGTCGTTGAGGTCGATGCGCGACTGCTTGCCCTGCACACCATGCGGAATCAGCTTCTTGTCGGTCTTGTCGGCCTGCACCACCGCCACCGCCTTGGCCTCGGCCGTCGGCGCGGCGTGAGCCTCGGTGACCGGGCCGGCGAACACGCCACCGGCGAAGGCCAGACCAGCGATACCCAGCACGCTCTTACGCAGAATGGTCGTGTTCATCAGAGATAGCTCCTTCGGGGGTTGGCACCATCGACTGGGGGGTCGAGCGGGTGCAGGCACCACGACGGGGCGCTCAAAATTCACAAAGGGAAAAGTCTTCGTCCGGCAGGTCATCGCGAGCCGGGGGGGCTCGCGGCGCCGGGACCATGTGTAACGACCGGCCACCCACCAACATTCCGGGGGCTCGCACCCCCGGCCGGCCACCTCATCGGGCCAGAGCAGCGGGTGCTGCGATCGTCCAGGTGATGTAACGACCGGCGGCCCGCCATCATTCCGGGGCTCGCCATCCGCCGCCGGCCGCATCATCGGGCCAGGCAGCCGAGGGTTGCTGCTGCGGTCGTCCGGGTGATGTAACGACACCCGCCCGGCCGCCATTCCGCCCCCGGGATGCCGCCGGTCACGGGATCCCGCACCCAGGCGGGCACAATCCGGACACCGTGCCGCACGGACCACCGGCCGAAGCGGACACCCCGCCATAGACCGTCCCGCAGCCCCTCCGCGCCCATTGGCGGGCGCCCGCGTTGGACAGGCACCGGTCCGTCCGCTTGGCGGCAGGCGGGGACGGGTGTCCGCGTACCCGAAGAGGACCTGGCGGGGGCGGGCGGTGGCCTGGGGGCTGTC
>NZ_JBPQTL010000202.1:0-1368 GCF_051386295.1 Micromonospora sp. URMC 105
GGCGGTGGTCCGCGAGTTCGCCGAGGAGACCGGGCTGACCGTCGAGGTGACCGGGGTGCGGGCGGCCCTGGCCGACGTCACCGCCTTCCGCGCCGAGGGCGTCGCCGTGCACACCGACCGGCTGGTCTTCGACGTCGCGCACCGCGGCGGCGAGCTCCGCCCCGAGCCGGCCGGCGGCAGCGACGAGCTGGCCTGGTGCACGCCGGACGAGGCGGCGGCCCTGCCGCTGATGCCGTTCACCGCCGAGCTGCTCGGCGTTCCCGTCTCGCCCCTGCCGGCCGGCCTGCCCGGCGCCCTGCCGGCCGGGCAGGCCGCGCCGCCCGTCGACCGGCGGCAGCGCTTCGCCGCGTACGGGCTGGTCACCGACCCGGCGGGGCGGATCCTGCTGACCCGGATCGCCCCCGGCTACCCGGGCGCCGGCCGGTGGCACCTGCCCGGGGGTGGCACGGATCACGGCGAGCAGCCGGCGGCCGGGCTGCTGCGCGAGCTGGTGGAGGAGTCCGGGCAGCTCGGCAAGGTTGTCGACCTGTTGACGGTCGACAATCTGCACAACCCGGCGGCGCTCGGCCCGGAGGGTCGCTCCCTGGACTGGCACGCCGTCCGGGTGGTCTACCGGGTGCTGGTCGCCGCGCCCACCGAGCCGGTGGTGACCGAGCTGGCCGGCGGGTCGACCGCGGAGGCGAGCTGGTTCACGTCGGCGCAGGTCGAGAAGCTGTCGCTGACCGAGGTCGCCGCCCTGGCAACCGGACGACGGGGCAGGTAGCGCCCGCTCACCGGGCCGATGGTGGGGTGCTCCGGTACAGTCGTAAGTGAGGTTGGCGGAGAAAAAGGGCGATGGAGCCCGAGATGGGAATAAGACAGCGGTTCGCGCGGTTATCGGAGATATAAGTACCGCCGGCAGCTATCGCCAACCGCCACTTCCTGTGCAATGGTGTACTCCGCTTGAACGGGCTGCCGGGCCAAGAGCGGTCCGGCACGAGACAGCCGGACACCCGCCCGCGTGGGCGGTCAGCCGATCCGGTGATGGAGGAAACGTGCCGAGAGCCCCATGGCGCCGGCGTCGTACGACTGACAGTCCGCGCCCCGCAGGGCGTCGCTGGGCGGGCCGGTTGCGCCGCAGCAGCACGTTCGCCCGCCAGGTGCTGCTGGTCCGGGTGGGCCGTCGCGACGGCGACGCCCGTACCGGCACCGATCTGATGGCCACCGAGCACCTCCTCGACCGGCCCCGCCGGTACGGCTTCGACCGCACCCGGCGTGCCGAGATCGAGGCGGTCATGCCGGTCAGCCCGGCGCTCGCCCCCGCCTCGTCGGTGGACGACGACTCGTCGGCGATGTCGATCCCGCTGCTCCCCGGCGAGCGCACCGCGT
>NZ_JBPQTL010000204.1:0-1331 GCF_051386295.1 Micromonospora sp. URMC 105
GCGACGCTCCTATGCCGCGTCAAGTGTTTGGGGTGCGGTTTCCAGGCGTCGGTAGATCTCCCGGGCGACGTAGCGTTTGAGGCAGCGTTTGATCTCCCGGTCGGTTTTGCCTTGGGCTCGGCGGCGGTCGGCGTATGCGCGGGTGCGTTCGTCGCGTTGCAGCCGGGTCAGGACGATGGTGTGCAGGGCGCGGTTGAGTTGGCGGTCTCCGCAGCGGTTGAGTCGGTAGCGGACGGTTTTGCCGGAGGAGGCGGGGATTGGGGCGGTGCCGGCGAGCATGGCGAACGCGGCGTCGTTGCGGCAACGGCCTGGGTGCGACCAGGCGGTGAGCACGGTGGCGGCGACGATCGGTCCGACGCCGGTCAGGTCGAGCAGGTCCGGTCGCCAAGATCTCACGATCGTGCGGATCGCCTTCTCGTGCTCGGCGGCTTCGGCTTCAAGGAAGCGGACGCGGCGGGCGAGGTCCCGTAGAACGGTCAAGCTCGTGAACACCTGAACGTCGGCGCTGCTGGTGGGGCGCAGTCGGGTGGCGGTGGTGAGCATGGCGCGGGTGCTCTGGCCACGGAAGCGGGCCCGCACCACCTCGGGAGCGGTGATCACCATGGCGTGCAGCTGCCGCTGGGCGGTGGCGCTGGCCTCCACAGCGGCCCGTCGGGCGGTCAGCCGTGCCTGCAACGCCGCTCGCTCGGGGCCGGTCTTGGGTTGCGCCAGCCGGGTGCGGGCCAGGGCGTCGCGGGCGGCCCGTTCGGCGTCGATCGCATCGGACTTCGCCCCACCGCGGCGGGTCGGGCGCAGCGGCCGGTCCAGTTCGACGACCAGCTCACCGGCGTCGGCCAGGTGCCGGGCCAGGCCGGCGCCGTAGCCGCCGGAGCCTTCCAACGCCCATGCCCGCAACCCTGAGTGCCGATCGGCCAGCGCCACCAGTTGGCCGTAGCCGTCCGGGTCGGTGCTCACCGAGGCCCTGGCAAGGACCCCGCCGGTGCGGGTATCGAGCACGGCGGCCGTGTGCGTGTCTTTGTGGGTGTCGACGCCAATGACGACCTCGACCAGTTCTGTCAGCATGGACATGCGTTCTCTCCTCGCCGTGGGGACGCACGGGTCCGGTCCGGTGCGGAGATGGCAGGACTGTGATGAGACACGCCAGCCGCTAACTGGCGGTCAAGCTCCTGATCAGGCCAAACGTCTCCCGCCGGGCCGGCACCGGCAGCAGCAGACGGACAAGTCGCCTCCAAAGGCACACAGGCCAGTCAGGGCATGAGTCACGTCTACTGCTGCCAGCCATCAGCCCATCACGTACGGGCCAACCCGGCCAGCCTCACAGTCAGCGCAGG
>NZ_JBPQTL010000205.1:0-998 GCF_051386295.1 Micromonospora sp. URMC 105
ACCGCGACCCGCGGCGGGGGGCGCCGTCGTGTCCGGCCCGCCGCACCCCGGCCCCGCCGTTTGCCCGCCGCCGACAGGCCGTCCGGGGGAGAGTGACACCAGGGGTACGGCTGGCGAGGAGGTGGCGGGTGCGCAGCGCCAACCCGGTTCTGGACCGGCTGGACGACACCAGCCGGGAGCACCGGCTGCCCGGGGCGGGCGGCGCGGAGGCGGTGACCGTCGACGACGTGGTGGTCCGTACCGTCGGGCTGCTGCTGCTCACGGCCGCCACCGCGGCGGTGGCCTGGGTGGTCGTGCCGCAGGAGATGTGGGTCCCGGCGGCGCTGGCCGGCACCGCCCTGGCCGGCATCGTGCTGGTCCTGGTGATCTCGCTGCGCGGCATCACCCACCCGGTCCCGATCATCGGGTACGCCCTGCTCCAGGGGGTGCTGCTGGGGGTGGCCAGCCGGGCGTTCGAGCTGGTCTACCCGGGCATCGTGGTGCAGGCCGTGGTGGGCACCTTCGGGGTGTTCCTCGGGATGGCGGTGCTCTACCGGGCCCGGGTCGTCCGGGCCACGCCGCGCCTGGCCCGCCTGGTCATCGGCACCCTGATCGGGCTGCTCGCGGTCAGCCTGGTCAACCTGGTCTTCCGGCTGTTCACCGGCCGGCAGGGCGTGGAGGTCTACTCCGTCTCCGGCCAGGTCGGCTGGCTGCCGTACGTCTTCTCGGGGGTGGCGATCATCGCCGGGGCGCTCAGCTTCATCCTCGACTTCGACCAGGTGGAGCGCTCGGTCCGGGGTGGCCTGCCCCGCCGGTACGCCTGGCTCTGCGCCTTCGGGCTGCTGGTCGGGCTGATCTTCCTGTACTGGCAGATCCTGCGGCTGCTGAGCTACCTGCGCCGGTGAGCGGGGCCGGGGTGCTGCGGCCGTACACTCGGCGGCGATGAGCGCAGCGGAGTTGGGCCGGGCGGTGGAGCTGCTGGTCCGTCAGGTGGGGCACTGGCAGCAGCCGCGGTGGGC
>NZ_JBPQTL010000206.1:0-985 GCF_051386295.1 Micromonospora sp. URMC 105
GATCGACAGCCTCGATCAGCTTCTCGTCATCACACGGCACCTCCCACACCCGCCCGTGCTCATCCCGATCACGGTCCTTGTCACGGTCCCTGCGATCCTCACCCCGCTCATCACGGTCACCGCCGCGGTCGCGGCCGTCGTCCTTGAGCTGCTGAGCCGTGGACCACTTCAGGTCGGTCAACCGGTGGGCACCGGTGGCCCCGGTGGTCGCGTACGCGACCCCTGCGAGGCTGACCGCTCCTGTCAGGCCCACAACGCCGGTGGCGAGCCAGAGCCGGCGACGGCGAAGCGGGGAGGCCGTCTCACGGTTGGCGTCATCGTTATTGCGAAGGTAGTTGGACATCGGAGCTCTCTGCCCTCTCCTTGTACCCGACAAGGTCGCTTCGCCACAGCGAGGCGGCCTTCGCTACAAATCGGTTGTAGCTGCTGAACAACACCGTATGAGAGCCTTCTTCACCTCGTGCGCTTATACGAAAAAAGCCCACATTCGGTATGTGGGCGGTGCAGCCGACAGCACGGCGGACGGCGGTGCAGCAGAGGTGCCAGCGGTGGCGAAGGGCGGCGCGGAGGACGAAAGGGCGCGCTGGGTGGCTTGCCGGCGGGGCGCGCGCCGCCGTACCCGGCGGGGGGAGTCCCTTCCCGCCGAGGCGGGAAGGGACTCCCTGGTCGTACGCCGTGTGTCAGTTGAAGCAGTCCTTGACGGTGCCGGCGCAGTTGGTGGGGTCGTTGTTGCTGACGGTGGACTTGTCGTCGAGGCGGACCCGGCCGTTGTTGTTGAGGATGCCGCCGGCGACTCGGTGGTTCTTTGAGGCGTCGGTGGCGGTGTTCTTGGTGACGTGGGTCTTGGTCAGGGTGACGGTGCCCTTGTTGTTGAAGATGCCGCCGCCGTTGAGGGCGGTGTTGCCCTTGACCTCGGTGTCGCGCAGGGTGAGGCGGGCGCCGTCGCGGTCGTCGTCGTTCTTGCCGTCGTGGTCGCCGTTGTGGT
>NZ_JBPQTL010000207.1:0-949 GCF_051386295.1 Micromonospora sp. URMC 105
TCGACCCGTACGACGGGACCGGCGACCCGTACCGCGACGACCGCCGCGACGACCGTTACGGCGCGGCCCGCGACGACGGCTACGACCGGCGCGCTCCCGGGCGCCCGGTGCGCGACGACGACGTGCCCACCTCCTCGCTCCCGCCGGTCCGTGACGACGACCTGCCGACCTCCCAGTTCCCCCCGGTGCGGGACGAGCCCGGGCCGGAGCACGAGCCGCAGCGGCCCCCGGGCCGGCGGCAGCGCGGCCGGCGCCGGGCCAGCGCGGACCGGCCCGCGACCGGGCAGCCGGCACCGAGCCGGGCCGGCCGTAACCTGCCGGCCGCGATCGGGGTGGGCCTCGGGCTCGGCGCGCTGATCCTGGTCCCGCTCTTCTTCTACCTGCCGGCGTTCCTCGCCGTGGTGGCCGCCGCGATCGGCGTGGGCATCTGGGAGATGGCCCGGGCGGTACGCCGCAGCGGCGCGCACCCGCCGCTGGTGCCGCTGATCGCCGGTGGGGTGCTGATGATCGGCCTGGCCTGGTTCGCCGGGCCGGACGCGCTCAGCTTGGGTCTGCTGGTCACCGTGCTGGGCACGATGATCTGGCGGCTCGGCGACGGCCCGGGCGGCTTCCAGCGCGACCTCACGGCGGCCACCCTGATCGCGGTCTACGTGCCGTTCCTGGGCGGTTTCGCGGCGCTGCTCGCCGCGGCCCCCGACGACGGGCACCTGCGGGTGCTGGCGACCCTGGTCGCCGTGGTGCTCTCCGACACCGGCGGGTACGCGGCCGGGGTCACCTTCGGCAAGCACCCGATGGCGCCCTCGATCAGCCCGAAGAAGTCCTGGGAGGGTTTCGCCGGGTCGGTCACGGCGGCGGCGCTCGGCAGCGCCCTGCTCCTCTGGGCGCTCTTCGACGTGGCGCCGTGGTGGGGCGCGCTGTTCGGGATCGCGGTCTCCGTCTCGGCGGTCCT
>NZ_JBPQTL010000208.1:0-924 GCF_051386295.1 Micromonospora sp. URMC 105
GGGGGCTGTGCCGGGGGCGGCGCCACGCCCCGCCCCCACCCGACGCCACCGGATCACCAGCGTCTGGGTCCTGCTCTCCACGGTCGCCCCCGAGCTCGACGAGTGGGCCGCCTACTTCGCCGCCGGCGCGGGCAAGCGGGCCGCCGCCGAGGCGGGGATACCCCGCGTGGTGAGCGCCCGGGAGGCCGACGACCTGCTCCGGGCCGCCGAGCAGTTCGTCTCGGTGGTGGAGACCGCGCTCGGCCTGGCCCACCAACCGACCCTCGACGGCCTGGCCGCCTGACCCGACGCCGCCCGGGTCCCCCGCCGGGCACACCCGGCGTCCATCCGACAGCGACACCTGATCCACAGCAGAGAAACACGACGGGGGGTTGGTCCATGGCGGGCCGCATGGTGGTCGGTTCCGCCGCACTGGCCGGTCTGGTGCGCCCGGCGAGCGCGCCGGACCCGGCGGGCGGTCACCGGGTGCTCCCGGTGGCGCCCGAGCTGACCGGCCTGCTGCCCAACCGCGGGCTGCGCCGGGGCAGCACGGTCGCGGTCTCCGCCGGCCAGCCCCGGCGCAGCGGCGGCACCTCCCTGGTCCTGGCGCTGCTCGCCGAGGCGTCCCGGGCCGGCTCCTGGTGCGCGGTGGTCGGGGTGCCGACCTTCGGGGCCGGCGCGGCCGCCGAGGTCGGGATCGCCCTGGACCGGCTCGCCCTGGTGCCCGACCCCGGCCCGGAGTGGCCCACCGTCGTCGCGGCCCTGATCGACGGGGTCGACGTGGTGGTGACCGCCGTGCCGCACACCGTCTCCGCCTCGGTCGCCGACCGGCTCGCCGCCCGGGCCCGGCAGCGCGGCAGCGTGCTCGTCCCGTACGGCCGGTGGGACGGCGCGGACGTCACGCTCCAGGTGGTCCGCGGGGTCTGGGAGGGGCTGGGGGCGGGG
>NZ_JBPQTL010000209.1:0-854 GCF_051386295.1 Micromonospora sp. URMC 105
GGGGCGCTGCCGCTGCCGAGCGGGTCGGTGGGGGTGCCGGTGCGGCTGGCCGAGCCCGCCGCGCTCGCCGTGCTCCGGCCGGGTGCACGGGTAGACCTGCTGGTCGTACCGGCCGGCCGGACGCCGGTGGAGGCCGGGCTGCTGGCTTCGGGAGCGCTGGTGCTCGACGTGGTGGGCGGAGACGCCGTCGACGGAACCTCGGCGCTCTACCTGGCACTCCGCCCCGACCAGGCGCAACGCGCCGTCGGCCAACCCGAGGGGAGCCGCTTCGCCGTCGTAGTCCGCGGCTGACCCAGCCCACAGGTCACCCGTAAGCAGCAGAACGAGCAGTCCCAGGCCGGGGGCTGCCTCGATTCAGGTCCCCCGCTCCGGCACCGAGCCCCATGATCGGGTAGCAGTTTCCGACGCGACACGCCGACGTACTCGTCGGAGATTGCTACCCGATCATGGACCGGTCGACAGCGGCACGGTGCACGCAGGGCGGTGGGGGTGGCGCTCCGCTGAGCAGCCCGTCATGGCGGGGGGCGTCCGGCTGCCGGTGCGGGAGGGTGGGTCAGTCCCAGTGGGGTGGGCGCTCGGCGAGCAGCCAGTCGTCGTTGCCGCCGGTGCGCTCGCCCCAGCCGTGGTCGGTGTCGTCGACCGTCTGCTCGGGCAGCACCACGAATTCCTCGCTGAGATCGACGGCGCGGTCGTCGTCGCGCACGCCCGGGTCCTCGATACTCACGAGCGGCAACACTAGCGCAGCGGGCGCCCGCCTCGGCGGCACCGCACGGACCGGCCACCCGGCCCCACCGACCGCAGCGCCTGCGGTATCCGGCCGGTGTCGCGGCACGCGCCTGCGTCGCCGCGTCGGG
>NZ_JBPQTL010000210.1:0-794 GCF_051386295.1 Micromonospora sp. URMC 105
TGCACCTGGGGGGCCATGCCGACCTGCGCGTAGGTGACCACCGCGCCGTGGAAGTCGGCGGAGGAGTGCAGGTCGGCGTTGCGGAACGCGGCGTCGAGCTGGATGCCGACCCGCGCGGCGGCGTTCGCCCACTGGGTCTTCAGGTGCTCGGTCGGGGCGACCACGGTGACCGCCTCGACGGTGCCGTCCACCAGCAGCTCGGCGGCGATCCGCAGGGCGAAGGTGGTCTTGCCGGCGCCGGGGGTGGCGACCGCGGTGAAGTCCTCGGTGCGGCGGCGCAGGTACTCCACCATCGCCTTGCGTTGCCAGGCGCGCAGGGGCGGGAACGTCTCGAGCGCCGGCAACCGGGCTGCCACGCCAAGCTCCTCTCCGACCGCACGATGGCGGACCCCGGCCGAGGGCCACGGGTACCGCCGCCCATGAAAACGCCTCCGCGCAGAAGATGCCGCGAAGGCCGACTCAGCATAACCAGCGCGGGCCGCTCGCCCCACTCGACGCCACGCTGGTCACATCCGCCACCCCCGCCCGCGCCCCGCCCAACCCCCTCTGCGGCGTGCCGGGGCATCCGGTTCCGCCGACACCCAACGCGCCGCAAACCGGGGCGGCGCGTGCGGACCACCAACGGCGCCGCGACGGAGCCGACGCACCAACCCGCCTTGCGACGTGACGCCAACCCGGTTTGCGGCGTGTCGGGACATCCCCGCCCGCTGACACCCCGACACGCCGCAAACCGGGCCTCCAGGACGGCGATCGCCAGAGGCACCGGCGCGGCGAGGCCCACGCAGCTTCAGCAC
>NZ_JBPQTL010000211.1:0-791 GCF_051386295.1 Micromonospora sp. URMC 105
GGCGCAGGGCGCGGAGACGGTGCAGGACGTCGGTGCCGCCCCGGCCGAAGTAATCGTGCAGGGCGCGGTACTCGGCGTACAGGTCGTCGTAGGCGGCGGCGCGGGCCGGGTCCGGGTGGAACGTCTCGCGGTGCGGGGCGGCCATCGCCGCCGAGGCGGCCGGCACGTCCGGGTACGCCCCGCCGGCCACCGCCGCGTGGATGGCCGCGCCGAGCGCCGCCGGGTGCGCCGCGTCCAGCACGTGCAGCGGCCGGCGCAGCACGTCGGCGTAGATCCGCAGCAGCAGCCGGTTGGCGGTGAGCCCGCCCGCCGCGGTCAGCTCGCGCACCGGCACCCCGGCGGCGGTGAACGCCTCCACCACGGTCCGCGCGCCGAACGCGGTCGCCTCCAGCAGCGCCCGCCAGATCTCCTCCGGCCGGGTGGCCAGGGTCAGCCCGACCAGCACCCCGCTCAGCTCGTGGTCCATCAGCACGGAGCGGTTGCCGCTGTGCCAGTCCAGCGCCAGCAGCCCGTGCCCGCCCACCGGTTGGTCGGCGGCGAGCGAGTCCAGCAGCTCGTACGCGGTGATCCCGCGCCGCCGCGCCTCGTCGGCGTACCCGGCGGGCAGCGCCCGGTCGACGTACCAGGCGAAGATGTCGCCCACCCCGCTCTGCCCGGCCTCGTAGCCCCAGCTGCCGGCGGTCACCCCGCCGTCGACCACCCCGCAGATGCCCGGCACCTCGTGGCAGGCGTCCGAATTCATGATCAGGCAGGTGGAGGTGCCCAGCACCGCCAGCATCCGCCCCGGCGCG
>NZ_JBPQTL010000212.1:0-782 GCF_051386295.1 Micromonospora sp. URMC 105
GAGCGGACGACGGGATTCGAACCCGCGACCCTCACCTTGGCAAGGTGATGCGCTACCAGCTGCGCTACGTCCGCGTGCCGCCCGGTCTCCCCGGCGACGGGTTGAACTCTACCCGATGGCAAGATCGCCGGCTCCGCCGCCCCACCCGCTCGGCTCGCGACGGGCGATTGCGCTGGTCACCGACGGGGTACTGATTGCTGCGACAGCACACCACATCCCCCTGAAGGAGGCTGTCGTGGGTATCGGAACCAGTATCTTCCTGCTCGCCGCGGGCGCGATCCTGACCTTCGCCCTGGACGCGAGCGTCGGCGGCGTCAACCTCGACGTGGTCGGCTGGATCCTGATGGCGGCCGGTCTGCTCGGCCTCGTCATGACCGCCCTGGTCTGGGGTCGCCGCCGCCAGGTGGTCACCACGACCGCGCCGGAGCCGGTGGAGTACCGGCGCGTGGAGGAGCGTCGGGACATCGCCCCGCCGCTGTAAAAGCACACCACCGGCCGACGGAGCTGAACGGTCCGGCGCACGACGTACGGCGGGAGCGCCGGTCACCCTCGGGCGGCCGGCGCCCTTCCGTCGGGTGACCCTGGCGGCGGGCACCCAGCGGCCCCCGCAGGGCAGCGACGGAGCGGGAAGCAGGCGGGGGTCACGGCACGCCGGCAACGGAAAAGGCTGGCCACCGGAACTCCGGTGACCAGCCTTGTCATCCTGGTGGGCGATACTGGGTTTGAACCAGTGACCTCTTCCGTGTCAAGGAAGCGCGCTCCCACTGCGCCAATCGCCCGTG
>NZ_JBPQTL010000213.1:0-753 GCF_051386295.1 Micromonospora sp. URMC 105
GCCGAACAGCCCGCCCACCACGCCGGCGATGGCGATCAGGTCGGTCATCCGGAACGGCTCGGGTCCGCCGGCGTTGGTGACCGCGTCCAGGTGCCCGGTGAGCACGTACTCGCCGGGACAGTTGCGGTGCGCCATGCAGTGCCCGATGTAGGCGTTGATGCCGGCGATGTACTCCTGCACGTCCGCGTAGAGCTGCTCGCCCCGGGGGCCCTTGCGCCGCAGCGCCTCCACCTGGGCCGCCAGGTCCGCCTCGGTGTACGGCGAGTTGCGCCAGACGCTCTGCTCCAGCGCCCGGTTGCCGGGCGCGCCACCGGCGAACGGGGTGAGCGTGCCGCGCCCGACGTGGCGCAGCAGGTCGATGGTGAACAGCCGGTCCTCGGCCCCGGCGTAACCGGCCCCGAACATGGTCCCGCCGCGGGTGCTGCCGGTGACGTGCGGCACGCCGGTCGCCCGGTCCCGCACGATGGTCACGTCGGCCCGGGGCGAGTAGCTGCGCTCCACCTGATCGGCCGGCACGCCGAAGCCGGCGTCGTTGAAGAACGCGCCGAGCTGGTCCTCGCGCAGCCCGGCGTAGCCGTAGACCAGGTCGGCGTACCGGCCGAGCTGGTCCCCGGCGTGCCGGGGCAGGGTGCCGAGGGCCTGGTTGGCGAGCACCTCGACGAGGGTGGCGTTGCCGTTCTGTCCCGGCGCCAGGATGTCCGCGCACTCGCCGAGACAGTAGTCGCCCGCGGCGAACCCGCTGGTGGCGGCAGT
>NZ_JBPQTL010000214.1:0-752 GCF_051386295.1 Micromonospora sp. URMC 105
TCCTGGCCGTTGAAGCTGTTGCGGCCGTCCTTGCCGTTCTTGCCGTTGTCCTTGCCGTTGTTCTTGTCGTCGCGGTCGTTCTTGTCCTTCTTGTCGTTGGCGTTGTAGACGCCGCCGCCGTCCTTGCTGGCGTGGTTCTTGGCGACGATGACGTGGTCGAGGTCGAGGCTGGTGTCCTTGACGTAGATGCCGCCGCCGTTGTCGCAGGCGTTGTTGTCCTTGATCGACGAGTGGACGATCTCGACGAAGCCGCCGGAGCTGAACAGGCCGCCGCCGTTGCGGTCGGCCTTGTTGCCCTCGATGTCGCTCTTGTAGATCTCGACGCTGCCGGCCTTGTCGCGGCCGTCGAGGATCCGGTTCATGTCCCCGTCGCGGCCGTTCTTGCCGTCGCGGCCGTTGTTGTTGCGGCCGTTGTTGTCGTCGCGGCCGTTGTTGTCGCGGCCGTTCTTGTCGTGGTCGTCGTGCTTGTCGCGGCCGTTGGCGATGCCGCCGCCGTTCTTGCCGGCGGTGTTGTTGCTGAACTTGGTGTGCTTGACGGTGAGCAGGCCGAGGTTGAACACGCCGCCGCCGTTCTCGCGGGCGTGGTTGTCCTCGATCTTGCTGTCCTCGATGTCGACCCGGCCGAAGTTGGCGATCGCGCCGCCGTCGCCCTCGGCGCTGTTACGGGTCAGGGTGACCTTCTTCAGGTGGGCGCTACCGCCCCGCTCGACCAGCAACGCGCCACCATCGGCGTCACCGTCCTTGCGCTGCGA
>NZ_JBPQTL010000215.1:0-743 GCF_051386295.1 Micromonospora sp. URMC 105
GGGCGGTGCTGGGGGGCGGGGCGGTTTGCGAGGATGACGGCATGGCTTACGACGCGACCACGCTGCCCGACGTCTCCGGGCTGACCGTCGGCATCATCGGTGGCACCGGCGACCAGGGCCGGGGCCTCGCCTACCGGTTCGCCCGGGCCGGGCAGACCGTGCTGATCGGTTCCCGTTCCGCCGAGCGGGCCGCGGAGGCCGCCACCGAGATCGGGGCGCTGCCGGGCCTGCCGGCCGGGGTGAGCGTGACCGGGGCCGGCAACGACGAGGTGGCCCGCCGCAGCGACGTGGTGGTCATCGCGGTGCCGTGGGACGGGCACGCCGCCACCGTCGCCGCCCTCGCCGAGCCGCTCGCCGGCAAGATCGTGGTCGACTGCGTCAACCCGCTCGGCTTCGACAAGCAGGGCCCGTACGCCCTCCCGGTCCCGGAGGGCAGCGCGGTGCAGCAGGCCGCCGCCCTGCTGCCGGAGTCTCGGGTCTGCGCGGCGTTCAACCACGTCAGCGCGCCGCTGCTCGCCGACCCGGAGATCGACCGGATCGACCTCGACGTGCTGATCTGCACCGAGGAGCGGGAACTGGTCGACATCGTCGGCGCGCTGGCCGCCCGGATCCCCGGCATGCGCGGCATCTACGCCGGCCGGCTGCGCAACGCCCACCAGATCGAGGCGTTCACCGCCAACCTGATCGCCATCAACAAGCGGTACAAGGCGCACGCCGGCATCCGCGTCACCGACCTCTGACCG
>NZ_JBPQTL010000216.1:0-698 GCF_051386295.1 Micromonospora sp. URMC 105
CGCGCCGGATGAAGTTCGCGCTGGTCAACGCCTGCACCCTGGCCAGCCTGATGCTCGGCATCAACGCCATCTTCGTGGCCATGGCCGGCGAGGCCCGGGTCGCGGCGCTCCTGCTGATCGCCTGCGTCGTCTTCGACGGCCTCGACGGCGCGCTCGCCCGCAAGCTCGGCGTGGCCAGCCCGTTCGGCGCCCAGATGGACTCGCTGGCCGACATGTGCTCGTTCGGCCTGGCCGCCCCCGTGGTGGTCTACGCCTCGCTGGCCGGGTCGGCTCCCACCGCGGCCGCCGCGGTGGCCGCGGCCCTCGTCGCGGCCTGCGCCGCGATCCGGCTCGCCCGGTTCAACGTCTCGCCGAAGGACGGCCGGTTCTTCTGCGGGGTGCCGACCACCATGGCGGCGGCGGTGCTCGCCCTCACGGTCGCCATCGGCCTGCCGTTGCCCGCCGTGGTGCAGATCGCGGGGGTGGCGCTGCTGGCCTTCGCGATGGTCTCCAGCTTCCCGTACGCCAAGCTCGCCCGGCTGCTCAAGCTGCCGCCGTGGCTCTGGCTGGCCCCGGTGATCGGCGCGCTGGTCGACGTCCGGCTCACCTTCGCCCTGGTGGTGGTGGGATACCTGGTCAGCGGCCCGCTGCTCTGGCTGCACCAGCGCCGCACCGCCTGATCCACCCGCACGTACGCAGAAGGGGGGGGGGGGGGGCGG
>NZ_JBPQTL010000217.1:0-690 GCF_051386295.1 Micromonospora sp. URMC 105
ACCGCCGCTCCGCCCCCGATCCGGCACCTCCGGCCGAGCCGGCCGTGGAGGACGGGACGCCGGACCCCGGCGCGGCGCCGGGACCAGTGCTGGCCGGCTCATGGCCGGGGCGTTCCGCCGGGGCGGCGGGCTCCGCCGGCACGGACCGGAGCCGGAACGGCCGGTCGGCCCGGTCGGCGGTGGCGGTGCCGTCGGCGGCCGGCTCGACCGTCCGGACGGGCGGCGCGCCGTAGGGGGCGCCCGGGTCGGCCGCTGGGGGTGCGCTCCGGGGCGCAGCGGCCGGCGCCTCGGCCGGCGGCGCGCTGCGCGCCGTGGCCGGCGGCCCAGCGTAGGACCCGGTCGCCGGTGAGGTGCGGTAGGAGGCGTCGACCTCCGGCTGCCGGTACGCCCCCGTGCTCGGTGCTGCACCGTACGACTCGGTGCTCGGTGCCGAGCCGTACGGCTCGGCGCTCGGCGAGGAGCCGTAGGACCCGGCGCTCGGTGCCGAGCCGTAGGCGCCCGCGCTCGACGACGAGCCGTAGGACCCGGCGCCCGGTGGCGGACCGTAGGAACCCGCGCTCGGTGGCGAACCGTAGGAGCCGCTGGACGACGAGGTGCCGTGGGCGGTGCCCGCCGACGACGCGTCGGGGACGGGCTGGCAGCCGGCCGGGCCGACGGCCTACGAGGCGGGCACCGACCGTGGCGAACCGG
>NZ_JBPQTL010000218.1:0-623 GCF_051386295.1 Micromonospora sp. URMC 105
GTGGCGACGCCGCGAGCGACTGGGCCGAGGCGGGAGCGGCGGCGCGTGGGCCGGCGAGCGACGCCCCGCCCCGCTCGCCGGCCACCTCGCAGCGGATCTGCCAGCGCCCACCCAACTCTTCGTAGAGCGCGTCGGTGAGCACCTGCGCGTGGTCGGACATCATCTTGGCCAGCACCGACGACTTCACCGTCACCACCAGCGTGTCGCCGTCGAGGTCGCGGACCACGGCGTCGCGCATCAACGCCGCGATCCGCTTGTTGGTCCGGTTGACCTTGCCAACCACCTCGGGCCAAACCCGGCGTACCGCGACCGCGTCCAGCGCGTGGGGGGTCTGCGTGCCCGGTCGGGGCGGCTCGGGGGTCGCCGAGTCGGGCATGACCGCCGACGGCGGCGGCACCCGACGCGGCGGAGCGGGCTCGGCGGCGCCACCCGTGGTCGGAACGGCCCCGCCCGGGGTGGATCCCACGGCGGACCCGCCGGTGACACCCGGGCCGGACGCGAGCGCCGGGCCACCGGCGGTGAACGCCGGGGACCGGTCGGCGGCCGGGGTGGGCCCGGCGGGGAGACCGGCAGCCGCCGGCGTGCCGGGGGGCTCCGGGTGGGGCGCGGCGGCAGCCGCGAAC
>NZ_JBPQTL010000219.1:0-541 GCF_051386295.1 Micromonospora sp. URMC 105
ACCTTCGCCCATGCGCCGGACCCTGCCGAGCTTCGCGGCCGTCACGCTGGTCTGCCTGCTCACCGCGTGCGGAGGTGACACCGGGACGACGGCCACCGCCTCGACCTCGGTCACGCCGGCCGCGTCCACCGCCCCGGCTCCGGTCGCCGTCTCCGCCGGCGCGAGCCCGAGCGCCGCCGCGCCGGCCGCGCCCGCCCCGGCGAAGAGCACGCCGCCGAAGCCGAAGCCACCCGCCGCCCCCGCGCTGACCTGCGCGCAGCTCGCGGGTGCGCACGTCGGCAGCGCCACGGTGCGCTACAACGGCTACCCGGATCACCTGCCGCTGACCGAGGGCCAGTGGTCCGGTGAGGACGGCGCGACCGTCCTGCTGCAGAAGCCGTGCGGGATCGGCGACCTCGACGGGGACGGGGCGGCCGACGCGGTCGGGGTGGTCGCGCTGAACGGCGGCGGCAGCGGCACCTTCTTCACCGTGCTGGCCTGGCGCAACAGCGGCGGCAAGCCGGTCTTCCGGGCGCTTGCCGACCTGGGCGACCGCACCCCC
>NZ_JBPQTL010000220.1:0-529 GCF_051386295.1 Micromonospora sp. URMC 105
AAGGGGAAAGTCTTCGTCCGGCAGATCATCGCGAGCCGGGGGGCTCGCGGCGCCGGGACCATGTGTAACGACCGGCCGCCCACCAACATTCCGGGGGCTCGCATCCCAGGCCGGCCACCTCATCGGACCAGACAGCCGGGGTGCTGCTGCGATCGTCCAGGTGATGTAACGACCCGCCGCCCGCCGTCATTCCGGGGCTCGCCATCCGCCGCCAGGCACGTCATCGGGCAGCCCGGCGGGGTGCTGCTGCGGTCGTCCAGGTGATGTAACGACACCCGCCCGGCCACCATTCCGCCCCCAGGGTGCCGCCGGTCACGGGACCCCGCACTCAGCCGGACACGATCCGGACACCCTGCCGCGCGGACCACCGGCCCAAACCGGACACCTCCGCCACCGACCGTCGCGCAGCCCTCCGCGCCCCATTGAGCAGGCGCCCGCGCGACCAGGCACCGGTCCATCCGCTTGGCGGCAGGCGGGGACGGGTGTCCGCGTACCCGAAGAGGACCTGGCGGGGGCGCCTGCTCAATGG
>NZ_JBPQTL010000221.1:0-509 GCF_051386295.1 Micromonospora sp. URMC 105
CTCGGTGACCCGCTGGCCAACGGGCGTACCGGCGCGGCGACGCTGACCGACCAGTGGCGGGCCGCCCCGCCGGCCCCGGCGCCCTGGCAGCCGCCGGTGGACGCGCGGGACACCGCACCGGCGGTGACCCTCGGCGCCCAGGTGTCGCCGTCCGCGCCCACCTCCGCGGTGCCGGCGTCGTCCGTGCCGACCTCCGCGGTGCCGGCCTCGTCCGTGCCGACCTCCGCCGTGCCCGCGTCCGCCGTGCCGGCCTCGGCGGCTCCGGCCGAGTCCGCGTACGGGGGCGGGTACTCCGCCGGCGGCCCGACCGCGGCCCAGCCGCTGCTCGACCCGCTGCCGAAGCGGACCCCGGCCGCCGACGCCACCCCGGGGCTGCCCTTCGGCCCGGTCGCCGGCACCCCGTCGGCACCGGCCGCCGCGGCGCCCGCGCCGTTCGCCCCGTTCGCGGCGGCTCCGGCGGCGCCCGTCGCCCCGCCGGCCCCGGTCGCCCCGGCGATGCCGTACACCCC
>NZ_JBPQTL010000222.1:0-503 GCF_051386295.1 Micromonospora sp. URMC 105
AGGTAGCCGCTCGGGCAGAGGTAGCCGTGCGCGCCGTCGGCCGCGGCGGCCCGGGCGTGCTCGGGGAAGCATCCGTCGTAGCAGATGCCGAGCCCGAGCCGCCAGCCGTCGACCAGCAGCGTGGCACCGCGCCGGCCGGCGTCGAACAGCTCCCGTTCGCCGCCCCAGAGCTGCTGCTTGTCGTACCCGACCCGGACCGCGCCGGTCGGGTCGACGACCAGCGCGGAGATGGTCCGGCGGTCGTCCGGGTGGCGGACCGCCGCGCCGAGGACCACGGTGATCCGGTCGTCGCGGGCCGCGGCCCGCAGCGGGTCGAGCCGGGGGTCGTCGACCGCGCCGTCGCCGGTCGCGGCGACGTCGGTGCCGGCCGGGTCGGCGGCCAGCGTCGGCGGGTGGTACGCGGGCAGGAACAGCTCCGGCAGGACGGCGATCCGGGCGCCGTCGCCGGCGGCGCGGGCGGCCAGGCCGGCGGCGGCCACCGCGTTGCGGGGCACGTCGCCGGG
>NZ_JBPQTL010000223.1:0-458 GCF_051386295.1 Micromonospora sp. URMC 105
CTCCCCCACCGGCCCGCCGGCGAGCGCCGCCCCGGCGCCCGCGTCACCCAGCGCCGGGGCCGCCGCCCCGCCCGGCACCCCGCCGGGCCGGGTGACCCTGCGCGACCGGCGGGACAACATCGCCCTGGACTGGGAGTACCCGGCGGGCGCGGAGGGGCCGGTGGTCATCTCCGGCGGGCGCGCCGGGCAGGACCCGCGCGCCTTCCAGGAACTGCCCGCCGGGACGAACAGCTTCGTGGTCTACGGCCTGGACCGCACCAACGACTACTGCTTCACCGTCGCGGTGGTCTGGTCCACCGACACCGTCGCCCGCGCCCGCCAGATCTGCACCCGCCGCCGCTGACCCCCGCCCGCCAGGCCCGCACCCCCGCCGCCGACGCCGGCAGCCGGGGCCACTTTCGGAGAAAGCGTGGCCATTCGGCGCCGGACAGGCACGCTTTCTCTGAAAGTGCGCGCGG
>NZ_JBPQTL010000224.1:0-456 GCF_051386295.1 Micromonospora sp. URMC 105
GGGCCGCCCCGACGGGGGCCGTCGCCCGCCGGGCGGGCGGTGTCCGGGGCGGGGCCGTCCGGACGCACCGCCGCGCGGGCCGCTCCGGTGGCGCGGACGCCGGGTTCACCGGGACGCCCGCCCGGCTGCGGACCGCCGGGACGGGGCCCGGGTTGCTGTTCGGGAACGGCGGGACGGGGGCCGGTCACCGGGCCGGCGCCACCCGGGGGCAGGCCGGGGCGTCCGCCCTGCGGGGCACCGGTCGCCCGGGGACCGGCTTCCGGACCGGCGGGACGGGCCACCCGACCCGGAGGCGGACCGTCGCCACGGGGACCCCGGACCGGCGCGGCACCCTCGGCCCGCGCGCCCGCGGGGCCGTCGGCCCGCGGACCGGCGGGCGGATGCGGACCGTCGGTGCGCGGCCCGCGGACGGCGGCGGCACCGGTGCTCGGGGGCGGCCCGTCGGCACGCGGGCCG
>NZ_JBPQTL010000225.1:0-454 GCF_051386295.1 Micromonospora sp. URMC 105
ATCGACGTCGACGCCATGGCCAAGCAGATGGGCACCACCGAGGCCGGCACCGACAGCATCAACGACATCACCCCGGTCCTGAACAAGGAAACCGGCACGAACAACACCTACCGGTCGGTCGAGATCCGCGACAACCGCGCCGACGACAAGCAGACCGGCAAGCTGCGCGCCGACATCGTGCGCACCATCGACGACGGCCGCGCCATCGTCGCCAACATCGCCGGCACCGCCACCGACACCGACGGCAACACCCACTCCTTCGAAGGCGGGCACTACATCAGCGTCATCGGCTACCGCGACAACGGCAACACCGTCACCATCGCCGACTCCGCCAACCCCGCACAGGCCTCCTACCGGATGAGCGTCGACAACCTCGCCGACTGGATCGCCACCCGCGGCTACGCCACCGCCTCCTGACCCACACCACGACGAAGGGCCGGCCCCCACCACGGGG
>NZ_JBPQTL010000226.1:0-448 GCF_051386295.1 Micromonospora sp. URMC 105
CCCCCCGCCCACGACCCGCTCACGGCGCGCCGAGCGTGCACTTACCGAGAAAGAGTGGCCTCCCGAGCGCGGAAGGCCACTCTTTCTCTGTATTTGCGCGGATCTTGGGGCGCGTGGAGCGCGCGGGTGGGTGGGGTGGGTCAGCGGCCGGCGGGCTTGAGGCCGAGGGGCTTGCCGAGGAGGGACTCGCGGCGGACGGCGAGGCGGTCGGCGACCTGGGACAGCGCCTTCGAGGCCGGAGCGTCCGGCTCGGCCAGCACGATCGGGTTGCCGGCGTCGCCGCCCTCGCGGACCCGGGTGTCGAGCGGGATCTGACCCAGCAGCGGCACCTGCGCGCCGATCGTCCGGCTCAGCGAGTCGGCCACGGCCTGACCGCCACCGGCGCCGAAGACCTCCATCCGCGAGCCGTCGGGCAGCTCCAGCCAGGCCATGTTCTCGATGACGCCGA
>NZ_JBPQTL010000227.1:0-441 GCF_051386295.1 Micromonospora sp. URMC 105
GGCACCGAACTGCTCCTGCCGGTCTCCGCGCAGGCGCTGGCCGGCGAGGCACCGATGGGCTGGGGCACCTGGACCACGGGCGGCCGGACCCACGTGCTGGCCTTCACCTCCGACGCCGCGCTGCGCGCCTGCCTGGGTGCCACCGCGGGTCCCAGCCGCCGCGCCCGGTACCCCGAACTCGCCGCCACCTGGCCCAACCACGAGTGGTGGCTGGCGGTCAACCCGGGGCTGCCCGTCGAGGGTTACCTGCCGGCGTGGTTCGTCTCGCAGCTCTCCCGTGGTGACGTGCGCCTGCCTGGTCGCACCATGGGCGCGCGTGCCCGGCTGGAGCAGGTGGAGTCGCTCACCCGGGCCGACGCCACCGGCCCCGCGCCGGCCACCCGGGCGCCGGAGCCCGCTACGGACGTCCCGACGCAGCCCCCCACGCCCGCCATCGGTGCG
>NZ_JBPQTL010000228.1:0-440 GCF_051386295.1 Micromonospora sp. URMC 105
GCGACACCGGGTGCGCGGCGGGCGACGCCGGGTACGGGTGGGCCGGCGGTGGCTGCGGAGGCTCGTAGGGCCGGGTGGGCGGCGGCACCGGGTAGGGCAGCGTCGGCGGCAGTGCGGGGAGCTGGTGGTGTTCCAGCTCCCACGAGCCGGTGTCCGCGCCCGCCCACGGATCCACGGGCGTGCGGTGTTCGGGCAGCTCGACCGGGGCCGGCGGGACGGGCGTGGGCTCGGCGGACTCGCCCCAGGCACGCCGGCGTGGCGGCGGAGGCGGGACGGCTGCCGAACCGGTCCAGCGCGGCGCGGGCGGCTCCGGCTCGACCCGGGTGGGCTCGGGTGGTGCGGACTCGACCCGAGTCGGTTCGGGTGGTGCGGGCTCGACCCGGGTGGGATCGGGTGGCGCGCTGCCGGTGGCCGGTGGTCCGGGCTCGACCCTGGTGGGT
>NZ_JBPQTL010000229.1:0-428 GCF_051386295.1 Micromonospora sp. URMC 105
AGCCGTACCGGAAGGTGCGGCTGGATCACCTCCTTTCTAAGGAGCACCTTCACCCGAAAGGGTGCAAGGAGCCCGCGGCCCGCGAATGCCGGGTCGGGGTGCTCAATGGCGGAGACACTGGCAAGTTTTTCCTCGGCAACGGCCGGGATCACCTAGTACAGCCACTGTGGTGGTGGGAACGGATCGGATCCTGGTGCGGCTGAGTGGAGGCGCATAGCACCCTGTTGGGTCCTGAAAGAACAACCTCGGTTGTCTTTCAGAGCCTTCGAGCGGAGCAGTAATGCTCCGCGGGCTGCCAGGCATGACCTGGTGTGGCATACCGCCGGCGAGAGCCGGGCTGGTGTTGCACGGATCGGGTTGTGGGTTGGTCGTTTGTTGAGAATTGCACAGTGGACGCGAGCATCTTTGTGGTCAAGTTGTCAAGGGCG
>NZ_JBPQTL010000230.1:0-388 GCF_051386295.1 Micromonospora sp. URMC 105
ACCTTCTTCAGGTGGGCGCTACCGCCCCGCTCGACCAGCAACGCGCCACCATCGGCGTCACCGTCCTTGCGCTGCGAACCCTCCCGGCCCTTCGAGTCCTCGCCGCCCTTGGAGTCCCCGCGGCCCTCGGAGTCGTCACGGCCCTTCGAACCGTCACGCGACGAGTTGCCGAACGGAGCGATGATCACCGAACGGTGCACCCCGCCCGCACGCGGCTGGCCCGGCCCGCCGTTGCCGTTGCCGTTGCCGTTGTCCTTGCCGTTGTGGTCCTTGTCGTCCTTGCCCTTGCCCTTGCCGTTGTCCTTGTCGTCGTTCTTGTCGTTGTCGTACTTGAACTCGGAGGCGTTGCCGCCCTTGAGGGTCACGTCCTTCAGGGTCAGGTCACCGC
>NZ_JBPQTL010000231.1:0-381 GCF_051386295.1 Micromonospora sp. URMC 105
TACCAGGTCGGTGACCAGGTCACCTACAACGGGTCGACCTACCGCTGCCGGCAGGCGCACACCGCGATCCCGGGCTGGGAGCCGCCGAACGTGCCGGCGCTGTGGTCGCAGGTCTGACCGGACGGGTACGGCCCGAGCCGGTGCGGGCCGCATCCGACCCTCGGCGCGGCGTGGGTACGGCCGGCGTGGCGCGCAGGTCAGCGCTCGCCGTGCTCGCCGCCCTGCTGCTGGCCGCCGGCTGTGCCGACGCCCCGTCCACACCGTCGGTGTCCCGTACCCCGTCCACGGGCGAAACGGCGACGACGCTCGGCACCCTCGACGTGCTGTACCTGACCATGATGGTGGCCCACGTCGAGCAGACGCTGGAGATCGTCCGGCTGG
>NZ_JBPQTL010000232.1:0-381 GCF_051386295.1 Micromonospora sp. URMC 105
GACCCGCCCGTCCCGCCGCCGCGCCGCCCGAGGTGGTGCCGCCGCGTCCGCCCGCGACCGCGCCGGTCAGCCGGCAGGAGACGACGCGGGTCCTGCGGGAGGTGACCGTCGACCGGGTGGAGACTGTGCCCCGGCCCGCCGGGGCGGCGGATCCACCGTCGCCGTCTGCCGTGCCGGTCTCGCCGCCGCGGCCGGCGGCGCCCGCGCCCGCGGTCGCGGCGACCGTGGTACGGCCCGCGCCGCCCGCCTCGCCGGGGCGCCTCGCGCCGGTGACCCGGGCCGCCGTCCGGGCGCCGGAGCAGCCCACCGTGCACGTCCACATCGGCCGGATCGACGTGCGGCTCGCCCCGGGCGCGCGCTGCTCGTCCCGGGAGGGCCGTT
>NZ_JBPQTL010000233.1:0-372 GCF_051386295.1 Micromonospora sp. URMC 105
GACCTCGGTGTCGCGCAGGGTGAGGCGGGCGCCGTCGCGGTCGTCGTCGTTCTTGCCGTCGTGGTCGCCGTTGTGGTTGTTGTCGCGGAAGCCTTCGGCGAGTTTGACGTCGGCTTCGCCGTTGAAGATGCCGCCGCCGAAGCGTCCGGCGGTGTTGTCGACGATCTTGCTGTCGGCGATGGTGGCGCTGGACTCGTCGTTCTTGTCGTTCTTGTCGCGGTCGTTCTTGTCGTCGCGGCCGTTGCGGTCGTCGTTGCGGCCGTTGCGGTCGTCCTTGCCGTTGCCGTTCTTGCCGTCCTGGCCGTTGAAGCTGTTGCGGCCGTCCTTGCCGTTCTTGCCGTTGTCCTTGCCGTTGTTCTTGTCGTCGCGGTC
>NZ_JBPQTL010000234.1:0-372 GCF_051386295.1 Micromonospora sp. URMC 105
AGTTCCCCCGGGACAAGGCGTGCGGGGACGGCATCGCCGCGCACGCGCTGGACGTCCTCGCCGAGCTGGGGGTGACCGACGCGGTGACCGGGTACGCCCCGCTGCCCGCCCTGCGCCTGGTCGGCCCGGGCGGTCAGGCGGTGGCCCGGGCGCTGCCCCGGCCCGCGTACACGGTGCCCCGCCAGGTGTTCGACGCCCGGCTGGTCGCGGCGGCGGTGGCAGCCGGTGCGGTGCTGCGCCGGCACTCCGTGCGCCGGGTCGAGCCGCGCGACGACCGGGTGGTGCTCGACGGGGAGGTGGCCGCGCGAGCGGTCGTCGGCGCGGACGGGGCCGGATCGGTGGTCCGCCGGGCGCTCGGCCACCCGGTGAACC
>NZ_JBPQTL010000235.1:0-326 GCF_051386295.1 Micromonospora sp. URMC 105
GGCGGAGACACTGGCAAGTTTTTCCTCGGCAACGGCCGGGATCACCTAGTACAGCCACTGTGGTGGTGGGAACGGATTGGATCCTGGTGCGGCTGAGTGGAGGCGCATAGCACCCTGTTGGGTCCTGAAGGAACAACCGATGGTTGTCTTTCAGAGACTGGTCTCAGGCCCGCAGGGGTCTGGGGAGTCTGCCAGGCATGGCCTGGCCTCGCATACCGCCGGCGGGTCGCCGGGTTTGGTGTGGGGCGTATCGGGTTGTGGGTTGGTCGTTTGTTGAGAATTGCACAGTGGACGCGAGCATCTTTGTGGTCAAGTTGTCAAGGGCG
>NZ_JBPQTL010000236.1:0-321 GCF_051386295.1 Micromonospora sp. URMC 105
GTCAAGGTGCGCTTCGCCGGTCAGCTGGTCGACGGCTGGCTGCTGGAGCGCGCCGACGACTCCGGGCACACCGGCCGGCTGGCGTACCTGGAGAAGGTGGTCTCCCCGGAACCGGTGCTGGCGCCGGAGATCGCCCGGCTGGCCCGGGCCGTCGCCGACCGGTACGCCGGCAGCCTCGCCGACGTGCTCCGGCTCGCCGTACCGCCCCGCCACGCCCGGGTCGAGAAGGAGTTGCGCGCGCAGGCCGCGCCCGGCGACCCCGACGGCACCGCCACGACGCCCGGCGAGGGCAGCGCCGCCTCGATCACCGACACCCCGCCG
>NZ_JBPQTL010000237.1:0-316 GCF_051386295.1 Micromonospora sp. URMC 105
CACGCGGTGTCGACGGTCACCGCCGGGCCCTCCAGACCGAGGGTGTACGCGACCCGGCCCGAGGCCACACTGCCGGCGCTGCCGCTGAACAGATAGCCCTCGAAGTCCTCGGCCGGCAGGTGGGGACGTGATCCGTAGTCGTTGTACATCACGCCGGTGAAGACGCCGGTGCGGCTGCCACGTAGCGTCGTG
This sequence comes from Micromonospora sp. URMC 105, assembly GCF_051386295.1. Classification (NCBI taxonomy): domain Bacteria; kingdom Bacillati; phylum Actinomycetota; class Actinomycetes; order Micromonosporales; family Micromonosporaceae; genus Micromonospora; species Micromonospora sp. URMC 105. The sequence goes on from NZ_JBPQTL010000237.1 coordinate 193, forward strand.
GCGTCCAACCCGGCGTCTTCGAGCGCTTCCCACGCGGTCTCCAACAGCAACCGCTGCTGCGGATCCGTCGCCAACGCCTCCCGCGGCGACATCCCGAAGAACTCCGCATCGAAACCATCAGCCC
>NZ_JBPQTL010000238.1:0-313 GCF_051386295.1 Micromonospora sp. URMC 105
GACCGCCCGCACCGCCCCGGCCAGGGCGGCGGTCACCAGGGCGGCCGCGACCAGCAGCACCCCCGGCCGCAGCTCGGCCACCGGCCGCAGCAGCGCGGCGGCCAGCAGCGGCACCAGCAGGGCCGCCGCGACCTGCCGGAACACCCGGCCCCCGGCGGCCCACGCCGCGCCGAGCAGGACCAGCCCCACCAGCAGCATCGGCACCCCGGCGAGCACCGGCTGACCGGCGGCCCGGCCCCAGGCCAACGGCACCAGCGCGCAACCGGCGGCGAGCACCGTCGCGGCACCGAAGCCGAGCCAGGCGAGCGCCTGT
>NZ_JBPQTL010000239.1:0-308 GCF_051386295.1 Micromonospora sp. URMC 105
GGGCGCCCCAGCTGCCGGCCTTGACCGTGGAGTCGTTGGCCATCAGGCAGACCTGGCGGCCGTCGATGGTGGCGGTGCCGGTGACCACGCCGTCGGCGGGCAGCCCATCGGCCATCGCGTTGGCGTAGAGGCCGTCCTCGACGAAGGAGCCCTCGTCGACCAGGAGCGCCACCCGCTCACGGGCGAAGAGCTTGCCCTTGGCGGCGTTCGCCGCGTGGTACTTGTCCGCACCGCCGGCCCGGGCGCGCTTGCGCAGCTGCTCCAGTGCCTCACCGTCGAGCGTCACGCCGACTCCCTCGCCGCCTGGG
>NZ_JBPQTL010000240.1:0-304 GCF_051386295.1 Micromonospora sp. URMC 105
CCGAGCAGCACGATGCTGACCAGCACCAGGATGCCCAGCCGCAGCCGGCGCCGCTCGCGCATCTGGCGGCGCAGCTCGGAGCGGGCGCCCCGCAGCCCACCGGCGTCCGCAGCCTCCCCCTCGTCGGGCCGGCGCGGACCGCCGGCCGGTTCGGTCGCCGGTCGGGGCCCGGCCGGCGGTACGACCACCGCCGCCCGCGCCACGCCCACCGGCTCGTCCGGTCGCGACGGGACGGAGCCGGTGCCGCCGGGCTCCGGTCGACCGGGCTGCCGGGGCGCCCCCGTGTTGTGGTCGGGGTGCTCGT
>NZ_JBPQTL010000241.1:0-301 GCF_051386295.1 Micromonospora sp. URMC 105
CCCCCATCGCCGTTCCCCGACCCGACCCCACCCCAGCCGCGCCCCACACCCACAGCCCTGCGCCCTCACCGCACAGCCCTGCGCCCTGCGCCCTCACTCCACCCTGTTGATCATGAAGTTAACGGCGGTTTCGATCTCCTTGACTGCCGCTAACTTCATGATCACCGCGGTGCTCGGGCTGGTCGGCGGGAGATCTTGGACAGTTGCCGTTCGGTCCGAACGGTAAGTGTCCAAGATTGGCTCGGACGAGGGTTCGTTCGGGCCGGATGCGCCGCTGGCCGGCACCCCGTCAGGGGTGCCG
>NZ_JBPQTL010000242.1:0-288 GCF_051386295.1 Micromonospora sp. URMC 105
GTCGCGTCGGGTCAGCGGCGGGCCACCTCGTCGATCAGGCCGGCGAGCAGCGCCACCCGGGGCGACCGTGCTGGACGGGCTCGGCCCGGCAGCGGCCAGCAGGTTGGCGTCGGCGCAGCCGCCGGTGGCGGTGTGCGAGACGGGCAGGCCGAGGCCCACGCCGCCGTGGGAACCCGGGCCGGAGGACCGCTGGCTGACCGAGCTGGCCGGGAAGGTCGGCGCGTACCCCGGGGACGGTCGGCTCGGCGACCAGCCGGCGGATCTCGGCGAGCGCCGAGGCGTACTCAC
>NZ_JBPQTL010000243.1:0-270 GCF_051386295.1 Micromonospora sp. URMC 105
GGACGGCGGGCGGACCGGCCGTTGGGCGGGCAGACGCCGACGCGGTGGGGCCGTGTCCGCGGCGGTGGGGCGCGGTCGTGGCCGGGCGGCCGGTGACGGGGCGGGCGGCGGCTTCCGGGGCGCAGCGGTCGGACCGGCCGTCGGAGCCACGGTGGGCGTGGGCTCGGCGGTGCCCGTGGGTTCCGCGCTGACGGTGGGCGTCGGGTCCGGCGGCGACTCGGAGCTGCTGCTCGGCTCGGTGGTGCGGGTGAGGCCGGGCAGGAGCTCGCC
>NZ_JBPQTL010000244.1:0-267 GCF_051386295.1 Micromonospora sp. URMC 105
CACGCGGACGTAGCGCAGCTGGTAGCGCATCACCTTGCCAAGGTGAGGGTCGCGGGTTCGAATCCCGTCGTCCGCTCGGAGCTGCCGCCACGCATGACGGGGGCAACCTCGGTGGGGTGGCCGAGAGGCGAGGCAACGGCCTGCAAAGCCGTGTACGCGGGTTCAAATCCCGTCCCCACCTCGGTACGAGCACGGGCGATTGGCGCAGTGGGAGCGCGCTTCCTTGACACGGAAGAGGTCACTGGTTCAAACCCAGTATCGCCCACC
>NZ_JBPQTL010000245.1:0-267 GCF_051386295.1 Micromonospora sp. URMC 105
CGGTCGTTCCCGGTGCCGACCACGCTCGCCACCCACCTACGGCTGGAGGTGCTGGCCAGCCAGTGCACCGGCGGCCCGGCGTACGCCGGTGAGCAGGACGACGACCCGGCCACCACCACCGACTGCGCGACCGCCAGCCCGGCGCGCGACCAGGTCCGGATCGCCGAGTTCCAGGTGTTCTCGAAGTGAACCCGCCGGGGGAGCCGGACACCGGGCGGCCGGCGGCGGGCGGCACCTCCGCCACCGCCTCCTCGGTCGGCTCGGCCT
>NZ_JBPQTL010000246.1:0-264 GCF_051386295.1 Micromonospora sp. URMC 105
GCTGCTGCGCGAGCGCCTCGGGCGTCTCGGGCTGGACCTCTACCCGGTGACGTCGGGCAGCTAGGGGATGCAGCTCTACGCCGCGCTCGGCGGCGACCTGACCAGCGCCCAGGTGCGCGACCTCGCCCAGCAGCTGGCGCAGGAGATGACCGCGGCCCATCCGGACCTCGTGCTGTGGAAGATGACCAAGACCCTGCGGCCGGGCAAGGTCTTCCTCGACTGGAGCCAGAACGTCGCGGCGAAGACGACGATCTGCCCCTACTC
>NZ_JBPQTL010000247.1:0-262 GCF_051386295.1 Micromonospora sp. URMC 105
GACCACGGCGAGGACGGCGCACGCCACGCCCAGCCACACCACGTCGGCGCGGAACGCCAGCACCGCGAAGACGGTCATGGTGACCAGGCCGAACAGCGCCAGCACGAGCCGGAGGTTCAACGCGCTGTACGCGTGCCCGACCGTGCCACGGGCACGCCGGGGCTGCGATCTCGTCATCCCTCCGGGCTACCCCCGCAGGACTGGCCCTAACCGCCGTCCCCATCACCGCCCGCACCGCCACCGTCCCGCCCTCGCCGTGGTA
>NZ_JBPQTL010000248.1:0-262 GCF_051386295.1 Micromonospora sp. URMC 105
CCTGCCGAAGAAGCCCACCGACAACCGGCCGACCAACGTGGTCGCCGGGCGGATCAACCGTGGTGGCCCCGGGCCCTGCTACGGCCTGGTCACCGACGACGGCCGGCAGTACGCGCTGCACGGCCCCGGGATGGGTAGCTTCGCCGCCGGTACCACCGTGCTGGTCACCATCGGGCCCGCCGACCCCGCGCACGACTGCGGACCGGGCGACGCCGCAAGCATCGTCAAAATCGACCCGGTCGGCTGACTGGGCCCGACGATC
>NZ_JBPQTL010000249.1:0-258 GCF_051386295.1 Micromonospora sp. URMC 105
GTCCTGGAGACCGCCCTGCGGCTCGCCCCGCACGCCGGCGAGGTCCGCAACCGGGTGCGCTTCGCCTTCTGGGGCGCGGAGGAGGAGGGGATGATCGGCTCGGGCCACTACGTCGACGGGCTGAGCGAGCGGGAGCGCCGGGAGACCGCGCTCGTCCTCAACTTCGAGACCATCGCCTCGCCCAACTACGCCCGCATGGTCTACCACGGCACCGGCACCGTGCCGCCCGGCACCGACACCGTCGAGAAGGTCTTCACC
>NZ_JBPQTL010000250.1:0-253 GCF_051386295.1 Micromonospora sp. URMC 105
GTTCCGGCACATCGTCGAGGACATCGACGCGCCGTCGCCGTGGCCCTTGGTGAAGACCGGCGACGACGAGTTCGCGGAGTGGGCGTACGACGTCACGATCCCAGTACGCGGCGACTTGGCGGGGGTCATGGATGCGCTCTGGCCGATGCCCGACCACCCGACCGGGACACGAGTCGTTGAGGAGGACGAGCGGTGAGCCGGTGTATGCGGCGGGTGCCGATCGACTTCGATGCTCCGCTCGAGGAGACCTGGC
>NZ_JBPQTL010000251.1:0-243 GCF_051386295.1 Micromonospora sp. URMC 105
CCCGAGCACCACCAGCACCGCGATCAGCGTGGCCGCGCCCGCGCCCGGTCGGCACTCCGCGACCGCCCCGGTCCACAGAGATGCCCGCGCCGCAGCCCACTCCCGCCCGCGCCGGACCGACACCCTCCGCTCCGGCCACCGGGCCTCTCCCGGCCCCCGCGCCTTTCCGGCCGCCGCGACGTTTTCGGTGATCAAGAAGTTTGCGTCACCGACGTGCCTTCAGTAGACGCAAACTTCTTGATC
>NZ_JBPQTL010000252.1:0-240 GCF_051386295.1 Micromonospora sp. URMC 105
CCGGTGGCGGGCTCGCCGACCAGCGCGGTCAGCGGGGTGCGGCCCTTGTCGGTGGCCGGGTCGAGGTCCACCTCGAACCGGCTCGCCGTGCCGGCGGCGGCGTACCGGCCCACGCCGACCCGGGGCGGCCGGAGCACGGGGGGGGTGGCCGGGGCGGTCTGCACCAGTGCGGCGTCGGCCCAGCGGCCGGGATCTCACCGACTGGGCGGAGCGCTGGCGGCGCTGAGGCCGGCCAGCAGG
>NZ_JBPQTL010000253.1:0-230 GCF_051386295.1 Micromonospora sp. URMC 105
TCGCTGCCGCGCAGGTAGCGGTCCCGCCGGTAGATCACCCGCACCCGCATGCCGGGGGCGGCGTTCTCCGCGACGTCGCTGACGAAACGGGCAAGCTGGCGCGACGGGGAGTCGTTCTCGCCGCCGACCGCGGAGACCCCGGCGGAGGCGAGCACCCGGCAGTCGGTCGGCACCCCTTCGGCGAAGAGCCGGACCGCCCGCGGGTCGCGGGTGCCGTCGTCGGCGGTGCT
>NZ_JBPQTL010000254.1:0-228 GCF_051386295.1 Micromonospora sp. URMC 105
CCCCCGTTTGCGGCGTGTCGGGGCTTCCGCCTCGGGCGAGGCCCCCGTTTGCGGTGTGTCGGTGCATCCGCGCCGGCCGAGGCGGCCCGGGTGTCCGCCCGGTCGGGCACGGGTCGCGCAGGCGCCGGCCCGGAGGCGGGAACCGCACCGGTCCTCGGTGCGTCCGACCGGGGTGACACCACGTACCGGCGTCCTGCCGGCCGCCCTCACGCTGGCCCTGCTCGTCCC
>NZ_JBPQTL010000255.1:0-228 GCF_051386295.1 Micromonospora sp. URMC 105
GGGCGCCCCAGCTGCCGGCCTTGACCGTGGAGTCGTTGGCCATCAGGCAGACCTGGCGGCCGTCGATGGTGGCGGTGGGTCGCCGGGGGGTGGTTCGATGCGCTAGCCTAACGATCGTTCAGGTCGGTCGGTCCGCTCACGAGGCGACCGGCCCAGGCGGCGAGGGAGTCGGCGTGACGCTCGACGGTGAGGCACTGGAGCAGCTGCGCAAGCGCGCCCGGGCCGGCG
>NZ_JBPQTL010000256.1:0-228 GCF_051386295.1 Micromonospora sp. URMC 105
GCTGCTGGCCGGCGAGGGCGCGCTGGGCCAGCAGGTCCGCCGCGACCAGCAGCACCGACCCGGTTAGCGCCGAGGCCACCAGGTTCGGCCCCGGCGCGCGGGTGAGCCGGCGGGCCAGGTGCGGGCCGGTCTCCTTCGTCGCGCTCACCGCCCCGCACCTGCCGGACCCGGGCCACCGGCACGCCCAGCGCGGTGGCGGTCTCGTCGCCCAGCTCCACCATGGCCATC
>NZ_JBPQTL010000257.1:0-217 GCF_051386295.1 Micromonospora sp. URMC 105
GGGGGATCACCGGGACACGGGCGGCGGGCGAGGCCGTGGCGACCCGTGCGCGCCGGTAAGCTGACCGGCCGTGAGCACAACCGCAGCCGCACCGACCGTCGCCGACGTGGTGGCGGTCCTGGAGCGCCGGTATCCGCCCTCCTGGGCCGAGGAGTGGGACCGGGTCGGTCTGGTGCTCGGTGAGCCCACCGCCGCCGTACGCCGGGTCGCCTGCGTG
>NZ_JBPQTL010000258.1:0-215 GCF_051386295.1 Micromonospora sp. URMC 105
GCGCCGCCGGCGGCGGCATCGTCGCCCCGAGCGTGGTCAACGCGGCCCTGGACTGCCTGGCCAAGGGCACCAACTGCGGCAGCTTCCGGCCGCCGCGTACCTACCCGGGCATCCGGGGCGCGATGACCTGGTCGGTGAACTGGGACGTCACCAACGGCAACGGCTTCGCCCGCACCGTCAAGCCGCACCTCGCCACCCTGCCCTGATCCGCGCGG
>NZ_JBPQTL010000259.1:0-215 GCF_051386295.1 Micromonospora sp. URMC 105
CAGTCGAGACAGGGCGGGCGGGGACCACGTACCCTTTCGGCATGTCCTCCCCCGCAGCGGGCGCGGCCACCCTTGCCCCGCGCCGGTCGAGCCGGTTCGTTGCCTGGGTACGCGCCTGGCGCGCCGGGCTGGTGCCGTACGACGAGGTCGCCGAATCCATCGCCGGCGACGAGGAGCACCTGGTCGCGGACGCGCCCGGCACCTGGACCGACGTC
>NZ_JBPQTL010000260.1:0-206 GCF_051386295.1 Micromonospora sp. URMC 105
AGGCCCTTGAGGAACGCCTTGGTGGAGTACTCGGGGTCGGTGATCTGCTCGACCGTGCCCCAACCGCTGGAGGGGCGCTGCTGGAACAGGCCCTGCGAGTCGTGGTCGTTGCGCTCACCCAGGTGACCCAGGTTCTCCAGCTTCGACTCCTGCAGCGCGGTCGCGATCGCGACCACGGCAGCCCGCTCGTCCATGTCGGACTTCTT